>NZ_JBMIRS010000263.1:0-34550 GCF_049198005.1 Paracidovorax sp. MALMAid1276
GGCTCGGAGTCTGCGTGGCAGAAGGCCCATCGGCTGGAACGCACGAGAAACCGCTCTCGCACGTTTCGCTTCGATGCCTTCTACCGCGCAGACTCCTGGACCTCAGTCTCCAGCGCGGTGCACGCCGCCAGCGTCGGACAGGGCCCCACGCACACCGCCGGCAGACGCCCACGGTAGGCGTCAGCCGCGGCGCAACTGGTCGACCCTGGCGTGCAGGTCGTGCGTGAAGCTGCGGCGGTCGCGGCCCGCAGGCAGCTCGGTCTCGCCGTAGTGCACCACCGCTTCGATGGCCGGCGCGCTGAGAGTGCGCCAGATGGAGCCCACCAGCGTCTCGTCACCGATGTAGCTGGGTGCGAAGCTGGTGGCGCCCGTGGCGCGGTCCACGAACCGCAGGCCCACGGGCTGCACCGGGGCATTGGCGGCCACTGCGGCCTGCAGCAGGTTGGCGTGGAAGGGCAGCATCTCGCGCCCGTCACCCGTGGTGCCTTCGGGGAACACGGCCAGCACTTCGCCGCGCTGCAGCGCCTCCTGCATGGTCTTCACCATGCGCAGCGCGTCGCGGCGCGAACTGCGCTCAATGTAGAGCGTGCCGGCCGCCGTGGCCAGCGCGCCGATGATGGGCCAGCCCTGCACGTCGGCCTTGGACACGAAGCGGCAGTGGCGGGCCGCGTGCATCACGGGAATATCCAGCCAGGAAAGGTGGTTGGCCACCAGCATCACCGGCCCGGTGACGGGTGGCTGGCCCTGAATGCGCAGGTGGATGCCGGCGTGCGCCAGCAGCTGCATCGACCATGCCTGCACATGGGCGTGCTGCTGGTCGGGCGACAGCGCCGGGAACCGCAGCGCGACGATCCACACGCCCCGCGCGATGTGCGCCAGCATGCGCAGCAGGCGGCCCGTGGCGCGCAACAGTCTCATCGCCATGCCGGACGTGTGAGGTGGCAGCGCCCGTTCAGGCGCCGTCGAAGGCGATCTGGCCGCCCACCACGGTCATGCGCACGCGGCCCGGCAGCTCGTAACCCGAAAACGGGGTGTGCTTGCCCTGGCTGCGCAAGGCGCTGTCCTGCACCGTCCACGCGGCCCCGGGGTCGAAGACGCAGATATCGCCCACGCCGCCTTCCACGACCTGCCCCACGCTGGCCTGCAGGGTGCCCAGCGCGTTGCCCAGCACGCGCGCGGGCTCGCTGGTGACCACGGCCAGGGCGCGCACCAGCGGCACGCCGCTGTCCTGCGACCACTTGAGGGCGAGCGAGAGCAAGAGCTCCAGACCCGTGGCGCCGGGCTCGGCCTCGGCAAAGGGCAGGGTCTTGGCGTCTTCGTCCACCGGGGTGTGGTCGGACACCAGTGCGTCCAGGGTGCCATCGGCCAGCGCGGCGTTCAGCGCGTCGCGGTCTCGCTGCTGACGCAGCGGCGGCGACAGGCGCGCGCGCGGGTCGAAGAAGCCGATGTCCACGTCAGTCAAGTGCAGCGAGTTGATGCTCACATCCGCCGTCACCTTGAGGCCTTCGGCCTTGGCCTGGCGCACCAGCTGCACGCCAGCGGCGCTGCTGATGCGGCACAGGTGCACGCGGGCGCCGGTGGTCTTGAGCAGCTCGAAGATGGTGTGCAGCGCAATCGTCTCGGCCGCCACCGGCACGCCCGACAGGCCGAGCCGCGTGGCCAGCGGGCCGCTGGCCGCCACGCCCTTGCCCAGGTGCATCTCCTGCGGGCGCAGCCACACGGTGTAGCCATAGGTGGCGGCGTACTGCAGCGCGCGCTGCAGCACCTGCGTGCTGGCCAGCGGCACCTCGGCCTGGCCAAAGCCCACGCAGCCGGACTCGGTGAGTTCGGCCATCTCGGTCAGCACTTCGCCAGCCAGATTGCGCGTGAGCGCGCCCAGCGGGAAGAGGCGCGCCTGGTGCAGCTTCTCAGCGCGGAACTTGAGCATCTCCACCAGGCCGGGCTCGTCGAGCACGGGGTCGGTGTCGGGCGGGCAAACCAGGCTGGTCACGCCCCCGGCCACGGCGGCCGCCATTTCGGACTCGAGCATGCCCTCGTGCTCGTGGCCGGGCTCGCGCAGGCGCGCGGCCAGGTCCACAAGCCCGGGCAGCACGATGCAGCCCGACGCGTCCACCACGCGCTTGGGCGCGAAGTCGGGCGGCACACGGTTGACGCCCACGATGCGGCCCGCAGCGATGGCGATGTCGCAGGTCTGATCGAAGCCCGAGGCGGGGTCGATGACGCGGCCGTTCTGGATCAGGATTTTCATGATTTCAAGCCAAATTGGCCGTCAGCGCTTACTGGACAAGCGCTGAAAGCTATAAAAATAGGAGCATTCGTGCGCCAGATCACGCCTCGTTCCCCGCCACGATGGACATGACCGCCATGCGCACCGCAATGCCAAAAGTGACCTGCGGCAGGATCACGCTTTGCTTGCCATCGACCACGGCGGAGTCGATCTCCACGCCGCGGTTGATGGGGCCGGGGTGCATGACGATGGCGTCGGGCTTGGCCAGCTGCAGTTTCTCCTGCGTGAGGCCGAAGCTCTTGAAGTATTCCTGGCTGGACGGCAGCAGCGCGCCGCTCATGCGCTCGTTCTGCAGGCGCAGCATGATGACCACGTCGGCATCCTTGATGCCTTCTTCGAGCGTGTGGCACACGCGCACGCCCATCTGCGCCATGTCGGATGGCACCAGCGTGCGCGGGCCCACCACACGCACTTCGGCACAGCCCAGCGTGGTGAGGCCGTGGATGTCGGAGCGCGCCACGCGCGAGTGCAGCACGTCGCCCACGATGGCCACCGTGAGGTTGGAGAAATCCTTCTTGTAGTGGCGGATGGTGTACATGTCCAAGAGCCCCTGCGTGGGGTGGGCATGCCGGCCGTCGCCCGCATTGATCACGTGCACATGGGGCGCCACATGCTGGGCGATGAGGTAGGGCGCGCCCGATTCGCTGTGCCGCACCACGAACAGGTCCGCCGCCATCGCGCTCAGGTTGGCGATGGTGTCGAGCAGCGATTCGCCCTTGCTGGCCGAGCTGCGCGCGATGTCGAGGTTGATCACGTCGGCCGAGAGGCGCTTGGCCGCGATCTCGAAGGTGGTGCGGGTGCGCGTGCTGTTCTCGAAGAACAGGTTGAACACGCTCTTGCCGCGCAGCAGGGGCACCTTCTTCACTTCGCGGTCGTTCACCGACACGAAGTTGGCGGCGGTGTCGAGGATGTGCGTGACGATGTCGCGCGGCAGCCCTTCGATGGACAGCAGGTGGATCAGCTCGCCGTTCTTGTTGAGTTGGGGATTGCGCTTGTGCAGCACGGTCGGGCCTCTTTAATCTTTGTCCTGGACTTGGAACTGGAACGTGCCGCTGTCGCCCCGCGCGAGGGCCAGCGAGTGCGAGACGGGCAGGGCCACGCGGGCGGCGGCAAAGTCGGCCTGCACGGGCAACTCGCGCCCGCCCCGGTCCACCAGCACGGCCAGGCGCACGCTGGCGGGGCGGCCATAGTCGAACAGCTCATTGAGCACAGCGCGCATCGTGCGGCCGGTGTAGAGCACGTCGTCCAGCACCAGCACGTCGGCGCCGTTCACATCGAACGGCAACGCCGTCTGCGCGCTGTTGGCCAGCCCGCGCTGCGCGAAATCATCGCGGTGCATGGCGGACGACAGCACGCCCGCGGGGCCTTCCAGCCCCAGGTCCATTTGCAGGCGCTCGGCCAGCCAGGCACCGCCCGAGGCAATGCCTGCCAGGCGCGTGGTGGGGGTGAGCATGCTGCGCACGCCGCGCAGCAGCTCACGGTACAGCGCCTCGGCATCCAGCACCAGGTTGCCGGACGTTGCGGGGGAAGCGGGTGGGGGGGTGCTCATGGGAGACTCCTCAAAAACTGTTCCAGGATGATGCAGGCCGATGCGGCGTCTGCATCCTTGGCACCACCGGCAATGGCCTCGGTGGTGCTGTAGCGTTCGTCCACCTCGAACACCTGCAAGCCGAACCGGCCGCGCAGCTGGCGGCCGAACTTGAGCGCGCGCTGGGTGTTTTCATGGCTCGCGCCGTCGGGGTGGTAAGGCACGCCGATCACCAGGGCGTCGGGCTGCCATTCCTTGATGCGCTCGGCCACCTGGGCAAACCGGGCGTCGCCCTCGGCCTGGATGGTGCGCTGCGGCGTGGCACTGCGCAGCATGCGGTTGCCCGTGGCCACGCCGGTGCGCTTCTGGCCAAAGTCAAAAGCAAGAAAGGTCTGGAAATGCGCAGGAACGGCTGGCTGCTGGGGTGGCTGGGCGGGCACGCCGGTCATGCGTGCCCCGCCTCGGGCGACAGCATCCAGGCCTGGAGGCCCAGCAGCGACAAGGCCCGGTCGTAACGCTCGGGCACGGGGGTGTCAAAGATCACGGAGAGGTCGGCCGCCACGGTAAGCCACGCGTTCTCGGCCAGCTCGGACTCCAGCTGGCCCTCGCCCCACGAGGAGTAGCCCAGCGTGATCAGCACGCGGCGCGGGCCGGCGCCGGTGGACAGTGCTTCCAGCACGTCCTTGGAGGTCGTCATCTCCAGCCCGCCCGGAATGGTCATGGTGGACGCGTAGGCCGATTCGTCGGCCTCCGCCTTGTCGATCAGCATGGGCTCGTGCAGCACGAAGCCACGCTCGGTCTGCACCGGGCCGCCCTGGAACACGGGCTCGCGCGTGAGGTCTTCACGGCGAAGGGAGAGGTCCACCTTGTCGAAAAGGCCCTTCAGGGTGATGTCCGTGGGCTTGTTGATGATGAGGCCGAGGGCACCGCGCTCGCTGTGCTCGCACAGGTAAACGACGCTGCGCGCAAAAGACTCATCTTCCAGGCCGGGCATCGCGATCAGGAAGTGATGCGTCAGGTTGATGGGCGCAGAATCGAGAGACATCCCGCAATTTTAACGGTGAACATGCCCCCCTCCCCCGCGCCTGCCTACCCCTGCGGCCTCGTCTGGTTCCGCCGCGACCTGCGCGTGGAGGACCATGCCGCCCTGTACCACGCGCTCACGCAATGCGCACAGGTGCATTGCGTTTTTGTGTTCGATACCGACATTCTGGACGGGCTGCCCCGGGCGGACCGGCGTGTGGAATTCATCCGCGAGTCGCTGGTGGAGCTGCACGCATCGATGGGCGCGCTCTGCAGCCACCCCGATGGCGGCCTGATCGTGCGGCACGCCGCCGCGCGCAGCGCCATTCCCGCACTGGCGGAGGAGCTGGGTGCGCACGCGGTGTTTGCCAACCACGATGACGAGCCCGAGGCGCTTGAGAGAGACAGCGAGGTGCGCACGCGGCTCGCCAAGGCAGGCCGCGCTTTCCACACCAGCAAGGACCACACTGTGCTGGAGCGCAGCGAAGTGCTGACGCAGACGGGCAGCCCCTACAGCGTGTTCACGCCCTACAAGAATGCGTGGCTCAAGAAGGTGGATGCGTTCCAGCTGTCGAGCTACCCGGTGGAGCGGCATGCGCGACACCTTGCGCCGCGCCCCCCCGGCTGCCGCCAGCCGGTGCCCAGCCTGGCATCGCTGGGTTTCGAGCCCGCAGGGCTGGCCACACTGCGCATCCCCACCGGGGCCAGCGGTGCCCGGCAGCTGCTGGACGATTTTCTGGGCCGCATCGCGCGCTATGGTGAGACACGCGACTTTCCTGCGGTCAAGGGCCCGAGCTACCTGAGCGTGCACCTGCGGTTTGGCACCATCTCGCCGCGCCTGCTGGCGCGCACCGCCCATGGGCTGATGTGCGAGGGAAACCCGGGCGCCACCACCTGGCTCAGCGAGCTCATCTGGCGCGACTTCTACTTCCAGATCCTGCACCACCACCCCCATGTGGTGGGGCACAGCTTCAAGCCCGCGTACGACGCCATCCAGTGGGAGACGGGCCCCGAGGCCGATGCGCTGTTCGCCGCATGGTGCGAGGGCCGCACGGGCTACCCGCTGGTCGACGCCGCCATGACGCAGATCAATCAGACCGGCTATATGCACAACCGCCTGCGCATGGTGGTGGCCAGCTTTCTGGTGAAGGACCTGGGGCTGGACTGGCGGCGGGGCGAGGCCTACTTCGCCACGCAGCTCAACGACTTCGACCTGGCCGCCAACAACGGCGGCTGGCAGTGGGCCAGCTCAAGCGGCTGCGATGCCCAGCCGTATTTCCGCATCTTCAACCCCGTGAGCCAGAGCGAGAAGTTCGACCCCGAGGGGAAGTTCATTCGGCGCTACCTGCCCCAGCTGGCGGGGCTGCCCACCAAAGCGCTGCACGCGCCCTGGCGGGCCCGGCCGCTGGAGCTGCAGGAGGCGGGTGTGCGCCTGGGCGAGACCTACCCCCATCCGGTGGTGGACCACGAGGAGGCGCGCCGGCGTACCCTGGAGCGCTATGCCGTGGTGAAGGCCGGGACTGCGCCCTGAGGGGCTGAAAGGCGGCGCGGCAGGTCAGCACGGCACACCGGCCGCACCACCCTGGCGGTCACCGGCCGTTGGACGCGCTCGCCGCCGGGCGCGCGCTCATGCTCATGCCATCCACACTGAGCGTGCCCCCGGCCGCCAGGCGCAGCTTGAGCGAAAGGTCCGTGCGGTTGTCGGCGTGGGCGATAGCGTCCTCGGCCGAAATGGCGCCCGCCTCCACCAGCTTGAACAGCGAATGGTCGAAGCTGCACATGCCCTGCTCGGTGCCGCGGGTGATCGCAGTCTTGAGCTCGTCGACCTGGCCCTTCTGGATCAGATCCGCCACGTACGGGGTCAGCAGCATGATTTCGGTCGCCGGCACCAGGCGGCCCTGCACGCCTTTGATCAGCCGTTGCGCAATGACGCCGCGCAGGTTGAGCGACAGGTCCATCTGCAATTGCTTGTGCGCGTGTTCGGGAAAGAAGTTCAGGATGCGCTGCACCGCCTGGTTGGCATTGTGGGCGTGCAGCGTGGACACGCACAGATGCCCGGATTCAGCGTAGTGCAGCGCGTGCTGCATGGTGGCCCGGTCGCGGATTTCGCCGATCATGATCACGTTGGGGGCCTCGCGCATCGCGCGGCGCAGGGCCTCGTCGTACGAGCGTGTGTCGATCCCCACCTCGCGCTGCGTGATCAGCGATTTCTTGTGCGGGTGCAGGTATTCGATCGGGTCTTCAATGGTGAGGATATGCCCGCTGGCGTGGGTATTGCGGTGGTCCAGCATCGCCGCCAGCGTGGTGGTCTTGCCCGACCCCGCAGACCCCACGGTGAGGATCAAGCCCCCCTTGAGGAACGCCAGGTCCTTGAGCACCTGGGGCAAGCCCAGCTCGTCCAGCGAGGCAATGCTGCCTGCCACATGGCGGATCACCATGCCCACCTGGCCGCGCTGCAGGTGCACGTTGACCCGGAACCGGTCGCCCTCTGCCGTGGCATAGGAAAAGTCGCACTCCATGGTGGACTCGAACTCATGGTGCTGCGCCTTGCCCATGATGGAATACGCCATGGTGCGGATGTCCTGCGCGCGCAGCACCTGCTGGCTGATCGGCAGAAAAGCCCCTTGCCGCTTGACCGTGGGCGGAGCGCCTGCGAGCAGGAACAGATCCGAAGCCTTCTCCCGCGCCACCAGCGCCAGGCATGCAAGCAGGCGGCTGTCGCCGTACGGTGCGGGGGCGTTGCCTTCCAGCGAAACACCCGGTGGGTTCACGGAGTCCATAAGCTCAGATTCTGGGTTGAGGCGCGCAATGTGCGGGAGGGAAGAAAAAAACGCTCTGCCCCTTGCGGGGAGAGCGTCTTGCGAGTGCATCCAGGTCCGGTCAGACCTCTGCGGGTGCCGCCAGTCGGGCGTAGTGCTGGATCAGGCTGAGCAGTTCTTCGTCCGAATAGGGCTTGCCCAGGTAGTGGTTCACACCCAGCTCCATCGCATGCTCTCGGTGCTTCTCGGCGATCCGCGAGGTGATCATGATGATGGGCAGGTCGCGCAGTGCGCCGTCGGCGCGAATGTTGCGAGCCAGGTCGAAGCCGTCCATGCGCGGCATTTCGATGTCGGACAGCACCACCGTCGGGCGCTCTTCCTGCAGACGTTCCAGCGCCTGCAGGCCGTCGGCCGCCAGCGCAACCCGGTAGCCTTCGCGCTGCAGCAGGCGCTGCGTCACGCGGCGCACGGTGATCGAATCGTCCACCACCAGCACCAGCGGCACCTGGCTGGTGCCCATCAGCTGGGCAGACACCACGGCCTTGCCTGCGCCCGAACCACCGTCCACGTCCGCCGTGTCTGCGGCCGGCGGCAGGCCCACGCTGGCGGTGCGCACCTGCTCGCCATACACCGTTGCCAGAGCGACGGGGTTGTAGATCAGCACCACGGCCCCGGAGGCCAGCACGGACATCCCTGCCAGGCCTGGCAGGCGCGACAGCTGTGGCCCCAGGTTCTTCACCACCACTTCCTGGTTGCCCAGCACTTCGTCCACGTGCAGGGCAATGCGCTGCGAAGCGCTTCGGAAGATGACCACCGGGCGGGTCTTGCCGCCGGGCTCGTGGCTGCGGGCGGACGCCTGCAACAGAGCGCCCGACCAGAAGAAGGGAAGCTCTTCGGTGCCGTCGTCGAACACGCCCTTGCGGTACGCCTCGTCCAGGTCGGCCGCCGATGTGCGCCGCACGATTTCCACCACGTTGGCAGGCACACCGATGGCCAGATCGCCAGCGCGCAGCATCACCACCTGCGTCACCGCCGTGGTCAGTGGCAGCACCATCCGGAAGGCGGCTCCCTTGCCAGCTTCGGTGGACGTCTCGATGCGTCCGCCCAGGGCGTTGATCTCGGCGCGCACCACATCCATGCCGATCCCACGGCCAGAGAGGCCGGTGATCTCGCTGGCCGTGGAGAAGCCAGGCATGAAAATCAGATTGGCGGCCTCGGCGTCTGTCAGCTCGGCGTCCGGTTCGACGATGCCCTGCGCACGTGCCTTTTCGCGGATGCGGGGGAGGTTCAGGCCCGCACCATCGTCACGGAACTCCACCGAAACGTCGTTGCCTTCGTGGTGCAGTTCGATGGTGATGATGCCGGAGGCTGGCTTGCCTGCGGCCGTACGCACCTGCGGGTCCTCGATGCCATGGGCAACACAGTTGCGCAGCAAGTGTTCGAACGCGGGGGTCATGCGATCCAGCACGCCGCGGTCCATCTCGATGGACCCCCCGGTGATGTCGAGCTTGATCTGCTTGCCGGTTTCCTTGGACGCCTGGCGGACCACGGCGTAGAGCCGCTCGGAGATGCCTTCGAACTCCACCATGCGCGTGCGCAGCAGATCGCGCTGCAGTTCGCGCGCCTGGCGGCCCTGGGCAATCAGGTCGTCTTCGGCACCTTCCATGGCACGCTGCAGGTTGCGCTGCACGGTGGCCACGTCGTTGACCGACTCGGCCATCATGCGGGTGAGTTCCTGCACGCGGGTGAAACGGTCAAATTCCAGCGGATCAAAGCCGGCGGCGGAGTCCTTGGACAGGGCCAGGCGCGACTGCATCTGGGACTCGGCCTGCACCTCGATATCGCGCAGCTGCTGGCGCAACCGGTCCAGGTTGCCCGAAAGATCGGTCAGTGAGCTGCGGAACTGGCCCAGGCGCACATCCATGCGAGAGCGGCTGATCAGCACTTCGCCGGCCTGGTTCACCAGACGGTCGAGCAACTGGGCGCGCACGCGCACCGACTGGCTCGCCGCCACCCGCAGTGGCGCCAGTTGCGAAGGAACCGCCATGCGCACCGCAGGCGCGACCGGCCGGGCAGCGGCATCGGCGGCGGGCACTGCACCCACCGGCGCGGTGGAGCCCTCTGCAGCATCGGGCGCAACGCCTGCGGCGCCTGAGTCGTCCACAGGCGAAGAGATCGCCGTCGCTTCCGCTGGACTCTGGCCAATGGCACGCAGCGCTTCAAAATTGGCCTGCAGGCCGTCGAAGCTGGCCTGCAACGGCTCGATCTGGTCGGCGGTGACGGCTTCGGCATCGAGTTGTTCGATGGCCGATTCGAGCCGGTGGGCCATTTCGCCCAGGCGCATCGCCCCTGCCAGGCGGGAACTGCCCTTGAGCGTGTGCAATGCGCGCAGCACTTCGCTGCGTGCGCCCAGGTTGTCCGGCCGCGAAGCCCACTGGCGCAGCGCGCCTCCCAGCTGCGGCAGCAGTTCTGCCGCTTCTTCCTCGAAGATGGGGAACAGGTCGGGGTCGATGACGTCGATGGCATCGATGTCATCGTCCACGTCGGTGCTCATCGCGACAGCGTGCGCAATGGCGTCATCGACTTGCCGATCGTGGTCATGCACCACAGCCGAAAGCGCCGGCGCAACGTGGCCCGGCTGCACGGCCGAAGCCGCAGGCTCGGAATCCGCAACGGATTCAACCACCGGTTCTGCAAATGCAGCAGCGGCTTCAGGTTCGACCGCCATGTCGACCGCATCATCGGCAGCCTTCGACTCGAACGGCAGGTCGTCCTCTTCCTCGGGCGGCGACAGCGTGTTTTCTACTTCGGCTTCCAGAATCTGCCGCAGCTGCTCCACCACCTCAGGGTTCGGCTCCTTGAGGAAGCCTGCTGCAAACTGGTGCAGCAAGCGCCGGATGTCCTCAGCGGCGCCCAGAAAGGCCTGGGCCTGCTCGTCGGTGCCGCCCGATTGGAACTGCACATGCTGCAGGGCGTGCTCCAGCAGCCGCGACAGTTCCGACAATGCGGTGAAGCCCACCGTGGCAGAACTACCGGCGAGAGAGTGGGCCAGTGCAACGGCAGTGTCCGGCACGGGCTGGTGCAGCTCCAGCGACCACTCTTGCAGACATGTCACGAGGCGCCGCGACCATTCATCGGCCTCGTTAAGGTAGACGTTGTAGAGCGGGATGCCGATGCGCAGGGATTCAATCACCTTGACCGCGTCGTCGCCTGCGCCCTCCTCCAGCGGCAAGGCCTCGTGGATATCTTCCAGTCCGGAAGTGACCGCTGCGTCGGCAGGTTCGGCGGACGCTTCAAGTGCATCCTCCACGGAGGCCACCGGATCCTGCTCTGCGGGCGCTGCAACGGGCGCCTGCGCCTCATCGGGCGAGTCCAGCAGGCTTTCGAGTTCAGCGAGCGTGGCCGGATCGAGTTCGGAGACCTCCATGGCCTCGGTGGCCATCATGGACGGAGCGTCCTCGTCGGCGGGCATACCATCCGGGACCGACGCAGCCGATGACGCCCCGTCGGTCGGCGTCGCAGCGGCTTCATGGCCGTCGAGGTCCGGAAGCTCCAGGTCCAGGACATAGTCCACGCTGGCCGGGTCGTTGGCCGGGGATGCGTTCGGTGCCTCGTTCACTGCCGCCGCGAAGGCCGAGAAGTCGATGTCCTCGGCCATGTCGGGTGTCGCCACAGCGTCTGCAGACGCTTCAGGTGCGTCATCCGAAATCTGCGTGATCTCAAAGTCGGGCACTGCGAGTTCGTCGTCCAGAGCCTGTGCGAGTTCGGGCGTATCCAGGGACTCTTGAGCGACGGGCTCCGCGCCCTCGTCCACGCCGAGCGCCACATCGTCGGCCGCATCGGCACGATCCGCAGAGCCCATGGGCTCTTCCGGCATGGGCTCAGCTTGCTGCGCAGGCGAGTCGGCAGCGCCGTCGGTCGCGAAACCCAGGGGCACCAGCTTGCCATCCAGACGCATGGCGTCCGCCGACTTGCGGAAGGCATCCGTGCTCCAGCCCTGCGCCGTACCGCCCGCGATGTCGTCAGCCCACCGGCTGAATGCGCGCATCGCATCGGACGACAGCTGCAGCAGCTCGGGGTGCATGGGCTTTTGCTCCGCCAGCCAGGCGTTCAGCAATTGCTCCATCGACCAGGCCGCTTCGCCGAAGTCGTTCAGGCCCACCATGCGCGAACTGCCCTTGAGCGTGTGGAACGCGCGGCGCAGTGTCGTCTGTTCGCTGAGGTTGCCGGGCTCGTCTTTGAGCTGATCGATGGCAGCCAAGCCGGTCACCACCACCTCGCGCGCCTCCTCCAGGAAAACATCGAGCAGTTCATCCTCGACTTCCAGGGGGCGGACGACCGGTGCGGGCATTGCGGCAGAAGGAGCGGTCGGCTGCGATGCCGCAGTGTCTGCGGCGGGCAGCGCTCCATCAAACGAGATGTCGGGCGCCAGCGCCTGAGGCTCGTCGTGCGCAGAAGCCACAGGGGTGGGTGATGGTGCCGACGCGGATTCCGGGAAGGGCGCGAAGTCCGTGGGTTCGCCCTCCGGCTCGGGCGCGGGGAAACGCGGCACCACGTCGGGAAGGGGAAGACCTTCTCGCTCGTCGAGCTTCGTCGGGGCTTCGTCCACGGCGTCGGACGCACGGGCACGCGACTTGCCCATCAGGATGCGCAGCTCGCCCAGCTCCTCATCGTAGACAAACAGCTTGCGCGCCATGGTGCGCTGGTAGCTGAGCATGTCGATGAGAAAGCCCAAGGCGCCCAGGCTGTTGCCCAGCTTTTCGAACACGCCCTGGCGCTGGTCTTCCGGCACCTCGTTGATGAGCAGGCGTTCCACCGTGTCGCGCATGCGCACGACGGCCAGCGAGGCCTGGTCCAGGCCGAGCACGGAGAGCACTCCGCGCATTTGCGCAAGGTGCCCCGGCACCGTGGCGAGCACGGCCGTGTCCTGAGGGTTGCGGAAGAACTGGTCGAGGGATTTCTCGACTTCTCCCAGCGTGGCGCGCAATTCGTCCACCACGCTGCCCATGGTCTGGTTGTCGCTGACGCGGCGGTACAGCTCTTCCATCCACTGCTCGAGCGGTTCCGGCTCTGCACCTGCGCCCACGGCGTCCAGGCGCTCGGCCAGGCGTGTGGCGCGCGCGGCCATTTCCCCATCGGCGGCGTCCAGCTCTTCAAACGCCGCCTGCAGGTACAGCACCGACGTGGCAACCTCCATGGCCAGTGCAGCGGAGGGGGGTTCGCCGGAGCGCGTCGTGGCATCCAGCGCGCGTGTCAGCGACTGGGCCAGGCCTTCGCTGCCGGGATGCAGCTTGCGCAGCGAATCGCACACCAGGCTGAACTGGTCGGCGGCCGGCTTGAGCTTGTTGCGGTCGCCCCCTGCCAGGGCGGACCAGGTTTCCGTGGCCGACGCAATGCGCTTGCGCGCCTGCAGAAGCAGCGCGGGATCAAAACGGCCAAAACGCGCCGTTTCGTAGTCCACGGGCTTGAAGCGGTCCAGCGCAAACGCCTGTCGCACCGCCTGCAGCGACGGCAACCCCTGCTGCGCAGCCTCCGAGGGCTTGGCCTGCGAGCAGAAGAACAACAGATCCTGCACCAGCCGATCTGCAATGGTGGGATCGCCCTTGGCCAGGGTCGCGTACTGCATCAGCACGCGGGAGGCCACGCGCTTCACATAGACGTCGGCCGGCAAAAGGCCAGAGCCAAAGGCCTCGAAGAAGCCTGCGCAAATTTTCCAGAACGACCGCGTCTGCCGGTCGGAATGCGCAGCCACAAAACCCAGACAGGTGTCGCGCAGGCTCAAGGCCGCTTTCAGATCGCCTGTCTTGACGATTCGCAGGACCGCCGCGTCCAGTCGTGCACGTGCTTCCGGCCCGTAGGGCAAAGGGGGCGCGGCAACATGGCCTTCCGGCTCACGGAAGCGGCGTTCGACCGGCCACAAATCGGCAGGATGAACGCGATCGGCGCCAGCCAGGGCCTGCGCGTCGCGGTACTGCGGGAACAGGGCCACCGGCGAGGCAGGCTTTCCGGCAAGTACCGTCTCCAGGTACTCGATGAGCGCGAAGCTGGCGCGCTCGATCACGGCAGCCGCATCGTCGCTGCAGGTCTCTGGGCGCTGCACGAACTTCTGCACTGCTGTTTCCATCGACCGCAGCACCAGCGCCGGCGGGCCCATGCCCACCATTTCCAGCGCACCGCACGCCTGGTGCAGCTGTTGGCGCGCTATGCGCAGGGGGCCGGCATCCAGCGCGGCCAGATCGGATTCCCGCGCCGCTTCGGCATCGCGCACAAAGCGCCGCATGGCCTTGACGGCCCCGTCCAGCGACTTGCGCAGTTCGTCAAGCACCCACGCCAACGGCCCCAGGTCGTGCTCTCCCTGGCTCCCATCTGCGGCCGGTGCGTTGTTGACATCAATGGATGACATGGATTCGTCCCCGGCTGCAAAGAGCCAGCAAGTTGGTGACTACGTACTGCTGCGTCAGGCGATCTGTCAGGCGATCTTGAACCGAGACACCGACTGGCGCAGTTCTTCGGCCATGTGCGACAGTTCGCGCACCTGCTGCGCCGTGGAGCGCGTACCTTCACCGGTCTGCTCGGTCACCGCAAAAATGTGCTGGATGTTGTCGGCCACTTCGTTGGCCAGAACGGCTTCACGCGAAGTGGAGGAGGAAATCTGCTCGATCAGCTCGGCAAGGCGGCGCGACACGCGGTCGATTTCGGTCAGTGCGGTACCGGCAGAGTCTGAGAGGCGCGCCCCTTCCACCACACCCTGCGTGGAGCGTTCCATAGCGGCCACGGCATCCTGCGTGTCGGTCTGAATGGCCTTCACCAGCGCCGAGATCTGGCGCGTGGCATCTGCGGAACGTTCAGCAAGGCGCTGCACTTCTTCCGCCACCACCGAGAAGCCGCGGCCGGCTTCACCGGCAGACGCCGCCTGAATGGCGGCGTTCAGAGCCAGCACGTTCGTCTGCTCGGTAATGTCGGAAATCAGCTCGGTGATTTCACCGATCTCCTGCGAGGATTCACCCAGGCGCTTGATCCGCTTGGAGGTGTCCTGGATCTGGTCGCGGATGGAGTTCATACCACCGATCGCGTTCTGCACGGCCTGCAGGCCGGAGTCGGCGGCTTGCAGCGATTGGCGGGCCACCGTGGCGGACTCTTGCGCCTGTGTGGACACCTCGTTGATTCGGGTCGCCATGTCCAGAACGGAGCGGCCGGTTTCGCGAATTTCGCGCAGCTGCTCGGTCGAGGCCGCGAGCAGTTCGGTCGAGGTGGAGTCCACCTGAGCCGTCGTTTGCGCCACGCGGGTCGCTGTGTTCTGCACGCTGCCCACCAGCTGGCGCAGCTCTTCCACCGTGTAGTTCACCGAGTCGGCGATGGCGCCCGTGATGTCTTCCGTCACGGTGGCTTCCTGGGTCAGGTCGCCTTCAGCCACCGACTGCAGTTCGTTCATCAGTCGCAAAATGGCGGCCTGGTTGGCGTCGTTGACGCGCTTGGCCTCCTGCTCCTGGCGTTTGGCGTCCTTCTGCTGCATTTCAGCGTTGGCCTGGCGGCCCCGGCTGTCCAACAGCTGGACGCGGGAAATACCGATACCGCAAAGCACCACGAACAAACCTGCCAGTGCCAGGGCTGCTACTTGGCCGCCACCCAGACCCGTCTGGGCCGACAGCTTGGCCTGGAGGCCCTCCAGCTGGCGGCGCAGCGGCTCGCTGTCGGCAATGATCGCGGACTGTGCTTCACGGGCAGACACCAAGCCCTGCAGGTTGCCCAGAATGGCGCTGGCCTGGGTGCGGGTCTGCTCGTACAGCTTGATCAGCGCATCCAGCTGCTCGCGGGTCTGCGCATCCTTGGTCGGGGTCAGTCTCAGCTCAGGGCTGCCATCCAGCAGGCCCTGGGCAATTTCCTTGAACGAGTTCAGGTCCTTGCCGAGCAGGAACACGGCCTCGGGGCTCACGCCTTCCATCGTCTGGAATTCGTTGGCGGATTTACCGATGCGCTGGGTCAGCATCACCAGCTGACCCGCCGCAGAGATTTCGGCGGCCGGTGCGTTCTGCTGCAGCTTGAGCGAGGAAACCGTCTCGGCGATTTCCAGCAGGTCGGACGACTGGCGGTTGATGGTGCGCAGCGCATCACCCACCTGCGTCAGAATCTTTTGCTGACCCATCACCACACTGGCGTTGCGCTCGGCGCGCTCCATCAGGGGGTTCACGGCCTCCAGGTCTGGCTTGTAGGGTTCGCCGAGCGAATCCACACCCAGCTCTGCATCGCCGCTGTTGAGCGCACGCACGTTGCGCGCCAGAACGCCCGAGCTTTCCACCACGTCAGGGAACGCCTGGGGGCTGCCCACCAAGGCCTGCGACACCGACTTGGCAAGACGCTGCGACTGCATCAGCGACTGGCCCGTGGCGGCCAGCTGCTGCGCGGACCGGTCGGCCTGCTGCAGCACCCAGAACGCGATGGCCCCCAGCACCAGAACGCCCACGCCCAGCAGGGCCAGCAGGCGGCGCTGGTGGGCTGCTGCGGTGGCACTCCCGAGCAGCGGCAGGGTGATCAGGTCTTCCTCCGCATCGGGCGAAGTCAGTTCGGGGGCATAGCCACCCGCGTCGCCCTGAACACTGTTCAAGGCCTCCGAGGGATAACCATCGGCGAGCTGTGCCGCCTCCAGCGAGCCACCCCCCATGAGGTCACGCCCGTCGTCGGCATTGCCGGCATCCGACTCGGCGGGCTTCCGGTTGAACATTTTTCCAAATTGATTGACGACAGACATGGTGCAGCCTTACAGAAAAACTCAAGCACTGATGCTCAGGAAAGCGGGATGTTGGGACAGGAGCTGCAGGTTCAGCTCCTGCCAGCGCGTGCCAGTGGAATCGATATAGGTGGTGCCGAAGTATCCCGGCGAGCCTTCCGGCGGCGGCTCGGAGGTCATGAACGCATCCGTGCCACGCAGGCCCGAGAGGCGGTCCACCAGCAAGGCGGCGTTGACTTCCAGCGCGGCATTGAAGGACAGCAGGCTGGACTCGGCCAATTGCTGGTCGGAGCGGGGTGCCGTGGCACCCATGAGACCTGCCAGATCGACGACGCCGACCAGCCCGCCGCGCAGGTTGGCGACGCCCAGGAACCAGCTTTGTGTATAGGGAACCGCCTGCACGGGCACCCAGGGGAAGATCTCCCCGGACTGACCGAGTGGCAGCAAATAGAAACTCCCGGCGGACTCAACGGCCAGCCAGGAGGAAACAGAGGTACCTTCGGACCTTGCAGCCTGCAAGCGGCTGGCAAGTCGCGTCTGTAGCTCTCGAAGGGCTTCGCGGTTGGCCATGGACGCGCCGCAGCCTCAATTCAGAGCGTCGATTTTGGCTTGAAGCTCCGCAGGATCCACCGGCTTGGTGATATAGCCGCGCGCGCCCTGGCGCATCCCCCAGACGCGATCGGTTTCCTGGTTCTTGCTGGTGCACATGATGATGGGCACGTCGGCATACAGCGGATCACGGGTAATGGCACGGGTCAGCTGGAAACCGTTTTGGCCGGGCATGACCACGTCCATCAAAATCAGATCGGGCTTTTCTTCGGCGAGACGGCGAAACGCCTCATCGGCATTTTCAGCGGTACGCACTTGCATGCCTTTTTTCTGCAGCAGGTCGGTCAAAAACATCAACTCGGTCTTCGAGTCATCGACGACCAGCACTTTCTGGATAGGCATTACATCGCTCCTTGTTGGGCATTGCCAAACTGCTGCACCGCTTGCAGCAGTTGGTCTTTGGTAAACGGTTTGGTCAGATATTCCTGGCAGCCGACCATGCGCCCGCGCGCCTTGTCGAAAACGCCGTCCTTGGAGGACAGCATCACCACCGGAGTATCTGCAAAACGGGCATTGCGCTTGATGATGGCGCAGGTTTGGTACCCGTCGAGCTTGGGCATGAGGATGTCGCAGAAAATCAGTTGCGGCTGATAATCATTGACCTTGGCCAAAGCATCAAAGCCGTCGTCGGCCAACAAGACTTCGTGCCCCCCCTGCTTGAGAAAAATCTCGGCGCTTCGGCGGATGGTATTGCTGTCATCCACCACGAGCACTTTGAAAGATGCGCCTGTTGTAGTCAATTGTCACTGCTCCCGATGGAGAAAATAAACAACGCGGCAGCCGACGATCGTGCTGGCGCGCCTCAAATCTGAACCATCTCGAAATCTTCCTTGCGGGCGCCACATTCGGGACAGGTCCAGTTCATGGGCACCTGATCCCATGGAGTGTTGGGTGCAATGCCGTGCTCGGGTGAACCCTCGGCTTCGTCATAAATCCAACCGCAAATCAAGCACATCCAGGTTTTAGAGTCGATCACAGCTTAAAGGGCCTTCACTTAGAATGCAACGATTGTATCTAGTGATCTCCGCGGCCTGCTGCTTCTGTGCCACCCCTCTGGCAGGATCTGGTCCATGACCCCCAAAGCACCTTTCCCTTCCCCTGAAATCCCGGAAAAAGACGATGTCAGCGCGGAGGAGGCGACGCCCGCCTGCGTGCTCGTATTCAATGCCAGCGACCCCAGTGGCGCCGGCGGCCTGACGGCCGATGTCACCACGATCGCGTCGGTCGGGGGCCACCCGATTGCCGTCGTGACCGGGGCCTACGCCCGCGATACGGCGCAGATCTTTGACCACTTCAGTTTCAACGACGACGCCGTCGCCGAGCAGGCGCGCGCGGTGCTCGAAGACCTGCCGGTGCAGGCGATCAAGGTCGGCTTCGTGGGCAGCCCCGAGAACATCAGCACCATCGCCGAAATAACCACGGACTATGACGAAGTCCCGGTGATAGCCTACATGCCCAACCTGTCCTGGTGGCGTGAAGAACTGATCGACGAGTACCTCGACGCCTTCCGGGAATTGTTGTTACCGCAGACGTCGGTGTTGGTTGGAAACCACAGCACCCTGTGGCGCTGGCTGCTGCCGGACTGGTCGAGCGACCGCAGCCCCACGGCGCGCGACATCGCCCGCGCGGCGTCGGAGATGGGCGTTCCCTACACCTTGGTCACCGGCATTCCGCTGCCCGAGCAGTTTGTCGAAAACGTGCTGGCATCGCCCCAGGCCGTGCTGGGCAGCGGCAAGTTCGAGCTGTTCGATGCCACCTTCTCGGGCGCGGGCGACACCCTGTCGGCCGCGCTGACGTCCCTGGTGGCCGCGGGCAACGACCTGGGCGAGGCCACCAGCGAAGCGCTGGGCTACCTGGACCGCTGCCTGGACGCCGGTTTTCGCCCCGGCATGGGGCACATCGTGCCCGACCGCATGTTCTGGGCGCTGCCGGACGATGACGATGAAGAAGACGTTGCGGACGATGACGACGGCCCGGCCGCCGTCGGCCCCGCACCCGTGATTGATGAAGCGCAGGCCCTGGAGGGCTTTGTGCTGCCGCCCCATGACACCAAGCACTGACCTCAACATTCCCCTTTTCGAGCGCGCCAAGGCGCTGATCCCCGGCGGCGTGAATTCGCCCGTGCGTGCCTTCAAGGCCGTGGGCGGCACACCGCGCTTCGTCAAGCGTGCGCAAGGCGCCTATTTCTGGGACGCCAACGACCAGCGCTTCATTGACTACATCGGCTCCTGGGGTCCAATGATTTTGGGCCATGGTCATCCGGCCGTGGTGGAGGCCGTGCAGAAGGCCGCGCTCGAAGGCTTCAGCTTTGGCGCGCCGACCGAGCGCGAGATCGAGCTGGCCGAGGAGATCCTGGGCCTGGTTCCCTCCATGGAGATGATCCGCCTGGTCAGCTCGGGCACCGAGGCCGGCATGAGCGCCATCCGCCTCGCGCGTGGCGCCACGGGGCGCAGCAAGCTGATCAAGTTCGAGGGCTGCTACCACGGCCATGCGGATGCGCTGCTGGTCAAGGCCGGCTCGGGGCTGGCCACCTTCGGCAATGCCACCAGCGCGGGCGTGCCGCCCGAAGTGGTGCAACACACCATCGTGCTCGAATACAACAACCTTGCGCAGTTGGAAGAAGCCTTCGCACTGCACGGCAAGGAACTGGCCTGCCTGATGATCGAGCCCATCGCGGGCAACATGAACCTGGTGCGCGCGAGCGTGCCGTTCATGCAGCGCTGCCGCGAGCTGTGCACCGAATATGGCGCGCTGCTGGTGCTCGACGAGGTGATGACGGGCTTGCGCGTGGCGCTGGGCAGCGCCCAAAGCGTGTACGCCAACAGCATCCCGGGTTTCAAGCCGGACCTCACCGTGCTGGGCAAGGTGATCGGCGGCGGCATGCCCCTGGCAGCGTTTGGCGGCCCGCGCGCCATCATGGAACATCTCGCGCCCCTGGGCGCCGTGTACCAGGCGGGCACCCTGTCGGGCAACCCTGTGGCCACCGCCTGCGGCCTGGCCACGCTGCGCGAGATCCGCAAGCCCGGCTTCTTCGACGCGCTGTCGGCCCGCACCCGTTCGCTGGTCGACGGCCTGGCCGCCGCCGCGGCCGCTGAAGGTGTGCCCTTCAGCGCCGATTGCGAAGGCGGCATGTTCGGATTCTTCCTGCTGCCCGAGCTGCCCCAGAACTACGCCCAGGTGCTCCGAACGGATGGTGCGCGCTTCAACCGGCTGTTCCACGGCCTGCTGAATCGCGGCATCTACATCGCCCCCGCGCTGTACGAAGCCGGTTTCGTGAGCGCCGCACACACGGCCGACGACATCGCTACCACCGTGGCCGCCGCGCAAGAGGTTTTCAGGTCACTACAAAATTAGTAGCTATAAAACCTTTACCAGAAAGCGCTGAAGTCGTTTTTTGGCAAAATTCTGGCGGATTGCACCCGTCAGAGCAGGCCGCGCAGTTCCCGCGCAGCGTCCTGCAGCAAGGGCAGCATGTCGCGCAGCAGGCTGCCCTCGTCGACCTGCCGGGGCGACGCGACCACATTGAGCGCCGCCACCGTGTGGCCCTGCAGGTTGCGCAGCGGCACGGCCAGGGCGTGCACGCCCAGCTCGTGCTCCTCCACCGCCAGGCAGTAGTCGTGCTGCCGCGCCTGGGCAATGGCCTGGCGCAGCGGGCCGATCTGGGTGATCGTGCGGGGCGTGAGCCGCTGCAGCGTGCGGCCCTTGAGCCAGGCCGACAACTGCGCGGGCGGCAGCGCCGCCAGCAGCATGCGGCCGGTGGACGTGGGGTGCGCCGGCAGCCGCGCGCCCAGGTGCAGGCCGTAAGCCAGCACGCGCGACGGCGCGCCATACACCCCGCTGCGCGCCACGATCACCACCTCATCGCCATCGAGCACCACCGACGAGAACGACTGCTGTGTCTGCGCCGCCAGCCGGTTCAGCGTGGGCTGCAGCACGCGCGGCAGCCGGGCCGACGCCAGATAGCTGCCTGAAAAGCGCAGCACCTTGGGCGCCAGCCAGAAAAAACTGCCATCCGTCTCCAGGTAGCCCAGGTGCGCCAGTGTGAGCAGGTGCCGCCGCGCCGCCGCGCGCGTCAGGCCCGTGCGCTGCGCGGCCAGCGTGGCATTGAGCCGCTGGCGCTCGGTGTCGAAGCTCTCCAGCACCGCCAGGCCCTTGGCCATGCCTTCGATGAAATCCGCCTTGGCGATGGGGACGGCTGCCTGAACGATGGTCATTGCGCGATGATCGCACAACGCATCCACCCATCGCACGCAACTGCGGCGGCGGCCCACCTTCTTGACGCAGATCCACCTACGCTTGGCCGCATCGAACTTCACGAGGTTGCCCACCATGCGTACCCAGGTTGCCATCATCGGCGCAGGCCCCGCCGGCCTGCTGCTCGGCCAGCTGCTTTTCAAGTCCGGCATCGACGCCGTCATCATCGAACAGCGCAGCGCCGACTACGTGCTGGGCCGCATCCGCGCGGGGGTGCTGGAGCAAGTCAGCATGGACTTGCTCGACAAGGCCGGCGTGGGCGCGCGGGCGCATGCCGAGGGGCTGCCGCACGACGGCATCGAACTGCTGTTCAAGGGCCAGCGCCACCGCATCGACCTGCACGCCCTGACCGGCGGCAGCCGCGTGACGGTCTACGGCCAGACCGAGATGACCCGCGACCTGATGGACGCGCGCGCCGCGGAAGGGCTGACCACGGTGTACGAAGCGCACCACGTGAGCGTGCACGACTTCGACGGCGAGCAGCCGCGCGTGACCTACGAAAAGGACGGCCAGACCCACACCCTGCACTGCGACTTCATCGCAGGCTGCGACGGCTACCACGGCGTGTGCCGCGCCAGCGCGCCGGCCGACCTGCTCAAGACCTACGAGCGCGTCTACCCCTTCGGCTGGCTGGGCGTGCTGGCCGATGTGCCGCCGGTGTCGCACGAGCTGATCTATGCCAACACCGAACGCGGATTTGCGCTGTGCAGCATGCGCAGCGCCACGCGCAGCCGCTACTACGTGCAGGTGCCCGACACGGCGAAGCTGGAGGACTGGACGCTCGACCAGTTCTGGGCGGAACTGGGCAACCGCCTGGACCCGGAGGCCCGCGCCCACCTGGTGACCGGCCCGGCGCTGGAGATGAGCATTGCGCCGCTGCGCAGCTTCGTGGCCGAACCCATTCGCTTTGGCCGCATGTTCCTGGCAGGCGACGCGGCCCACATCGTGCCGCCCACCGGTGCCAAGGGGCTGAACCTGGCAGCCAGCGACGTGGGCTTTCTGTGGACGGCGCTGACGGAGTTCTACCAGGAGAAGTCCGCCGTGGGCATCGACACCTATTCCGACCGCTGCCTGCGGCGCGTGTGGCGCGCCGAGCGCTTCTCGTGGTGGTTCACCTCTTTGATGCACCGCTTTCCCGAGACCGGCGAATTCGGCCAGAAGATCCAAGAGGCAGAGCTGGACTACCTCGTCAACTCGCGCGCCGCCTCGGTCTCATTGGCCGAGAACTATGTTGGGCTGCCGATGAACTTTGGCGCTTGAACCTCACCTCCGTCCGGCAACTCGCATAAAAAAAAGCGGCTTCCTTGGAAGCCGCTTTTTGGTGGGTGCCCGCCGATGGAATCAATGCCGGAAGTGGCGCACGCCGCTGAACACCATGGCCACGCCGCGCTCGTCAGCGGCGGCAATCACCTCGTTGTCGCGCATCGAGCCGCCGGGCTGGATGACGCAGGTCGCGCCCGCATCCACCACCACGTCCAGGCCGTCGCGGAAGGGGAAGAATGCGTCGCTCGCCACCACCGTGCCTTGTAACGTCAGGCCGGCGTGACCCGCCTTGATGCTGGCGATGCGGGCCGAATCGAGGCGGCTCATCTGGCCTGCGCCCACACCCATGGTCATGCCGTCCTTGCAGAACACGATGGCGTTGCTCTTGACGTATTTGGCCACCTTCCAGGCAAAGAGCAGGTCTTCCATTTCCTGCGGCGTGGGTTGCTTCTTCGTCACCACCTTCAGGTCGGCGAGCGAAAGCTCATGGTTGTCGGCCGTCTGCAGCAGCAGGCCCGAGCCGATGCGCTTGGCATCCATCGCGTTGCGGCCGCGCTGCCAGTCCGTCGTGCCACCGGGCGAGGGCAGCGCGATCTTGAGCAGGCGCACGTTGGCCTTGGTCTTGAAGATCTCCAGCGCCTCGGCGGTGAAGTCGGGGGCCATCAGCACTTCGACAAATTGCTTGCTGACCTGGGCAGCGGCCGGGCCGTCCACCACGCGGTTGAAGGCGATGATGCCGCCGAAAGCGCTGGTGGGGTCGGTCTGGAAGGCCTTGCTGTAGGCGCCCAGGGCATCGGCGCCCACGGCCACGCCGCAGGGGTTGGCGTGCTTGACGATCACGCAGGCGGCAGTGTCTTCAAAGCTCTTCACGCATTCCCAGGCCGCGTCGGCGTCGGCGATGTTGTTGTAGCTCAGCTCCTTGCCCTGCAGCTGCACGCCGGTGACCAGCGAGCCGGGTGCGGGGTAAAGGTCGCGGTACAGCGCGGCCTGCTGGTGGCTGTTCTCGCCGTAGCGCAGGTCCTGCAGCTTGACGAACATGCCGTTGCTCTGGCCGGGGAACTGGGTGCGGGTGGGCACATAGGTTTCCGACAGCTTTTCTTCTTCGAAGTTGACGGACGAGAGGTAGTCGCTGATCGCGCCGTCGTACTGGGCGATGCGGTTGAACGCGGCCACCGACAGCGCAAAACGCAGCTTGTCGCTCAGCTTCCCACCAGCTTTGAGTTCAGACAGCACGGCCTCGTACTGATCCGCCGAGGTGATCACGCCCACATCCCTCCAGTTCTTGGCGGCGCTGCGCACCATGGCAGGACCGCCGATGTCGATGTTCTCGATGGCGTCGGCCAGCGTGCAGCCGGCCTTGGCCACGGTGGCTTCGAAGGGGTAGAGGTTGACCACCAGCAGGTCGATGGTGTCGATGCCATGCTCCTTCAAGGCGGCCATGTGTTCGGGCAGCTCGCGGCGTGCCAGCAGGCCGCCGTGCACCTTGGGGTGCAGCGTCTTCACGCGGCCATCCAGCATCTCGGGGAACTGCGTGACCTCGGCCACTTCGGTCACGGGCAGGCCCTTGTCGGCCAGCAGCTTGGCGGTGCCGCCGGTGGACAAGAGCTTGATGCCCAAGGCATGCAGGGCTTGGGCAAATTCAACGATGCCGGTCTTGTCGGAGACGGAGAGGAGTGCGTTCATGGTGGTGGTACCGAGTTTTGAATAAAAACAGGCTCCAGCGCTTATCTGTCAAGCACTGATAGCTATAACTTTAGTAGCAGCAAAAGAAGCCGTCAAAGCAGTTTGTGCAGTGCCAGCTTCTTGCGCAGCGTGTTGCGGTTCAGGCCCAGCCACTCGGCCGCACGCGACTGGTTGTTGTCGGCCTGCTGCATCACGACTTCCAGCAGCGGGCGTTCGACCACGCGCACCAGCATGTCGTACATGCCGTCGGGCGTCTCGCCGCCCAGGTCGCGAAAGTAGCCCTGCAGGCTCTCGCGCACGCATTCCTCAATGTGTTTCTTGCTCATGCAGCCAATCCCTCTTGTTCTTCTGTGTCGGCGTCCACGCCAGTGGCCACGGGCAGCCGGTCCATCTGCTGCCCCAGGGCATCCAGGTAGTCGGCCACGGCCTGCCACTGGGTGGCGCTGTCTTCAATGGTGTTGATGTGGGCCCGCAGCACTTCGCCGCCGGGCAGCGCACGCAGATACCACGCAATGTGCTTGCGGGCGCTGCGCACGCCGGTCAGTTCGCCGTACAGGCTGTAGTGGTCCTGCAGGTGCTCCAGCAGCAGGCGCTGCACCTCGGCCACCAACGGTGGCGCCAGGTGCTCGCCCGTGGCCAGAAAGTGGCCGATCTCGCGGAAGATCCAGGGCCTGCCCTGCGCCGCGCGGCCGATCATGATCGCGTCGGCCCCGGTGGCGGCGAGCACGTCGCGCGCCTTCTCGGGCGAAGTGATGTCGCCGTTGGCCACCACCGGCACCTTCACCGCCGCCTTCACGGCCGCGATGGTGTCGTATTCCGCATGGCCCTTGTAGCCCTGTTCGCGCGTGCGGCCGTGGACGGTGAGCATCTGGATGCCCACGCCTTCGAACTGGCGCGCGAGCTGCACCGCATTCTTGTGCTGCTGGCACCAGCCCGTGCGCATCTTGAGCGTGACGGGCACGTTGTAGGGAGCACAGGCCTCGACCACCGCAGCGGCGATCTCCACGGCCAGCGCCTCGTTCTGCATCAGCGCGGAGCCCGCCCATTTGTTGCAGACCTTCTTGGCCGGGCAGCCCATGTTGATGTCGATGATCTGCGCGCCGCGCTCCACGTTGTAGACCGCGGCCTCGGCCATCATGGGGGCGTCGGTGCCCGCAATCTGCACGGCAATCGGCCCGGGCTCGCCGTCATGGTTGGCCCGGCGCGAGGTCTTGAGGCTGTTCCACAGGTCCTTGCGCGAGGTCACCATCTCGCTCACCGCATAGCCCGCGCCCAGCGCCTTGCACAGCTGGCGAAACGGCCGGTCGGTCACGCCCGCCATCGGGGCGACGAACAGCCGGTTCGCCAGTGGAATGTGGCCGATGTGCATGGCAAGGAGGGGGAAAAATGCAGCGGATGCTGAAAAAGGAGGCAGGATTGTACCTGCTCAAAATTTCAGCAAATGAAATGATGTGCCCCCATGCCGCCGCCGTGCTGCGCGGCCGTGCGGGCCGCCCTATCGCGCCGCCAGATCCGTGTCAGGCGAAGGAAGCGTGCTGGCGCTGCGGCGCGCAAAGTGCCACCAGGCGCCCGGCACATTGTCGAACTGGTGGCGTGCCATCAGCGCCCGCAGCCACTGGCGGTTGTGCTCCACGTCGGGCGAAAAGCCGCTGGCCGTCAGCGCCGCGTTGGGCGCTTCCACGCCGGTGGGCGTACCCATGTCCACCTCATGCCCATCGGCCAGCGGACCCCGCACCAGATGGCTGGCCTTCATGCCGTCGAGTACGCGCACCTGCACCGCCCAGGCGCCGCTCGCAGGCCGGCAGGCCGCCGACAGCACCAGCCCTTGCGCGCGCAACTCGCGCTCCAGCGCATCCAGCGCTGCCCGGCCCGATTGCGCGCCCCCGCACCCGCTGTGGGGCGCTGCCCAAGCCACGCCACCTGCGTCGGATTGGGCGGAGACCGCAGCCTGTGGGCTTTGCACGCACGCCGACAGCAGCAGCGCAACCAGCAGGGTGCTGCCGCGCAGAGAGGCAGCACCGCGTGCGCGGCTGGTGACGTGGGGAGCGGGATGGCGGGGGGTGATGGGCATGGGAAGCTCCGGCTTTGCGTTCGGGAACATGGGCTTCAAGATACAAACCCGCCCCTGCAGGACGCCATGCGCAGTTGCCGCCGACGGCTGTAGGACGGCGCCTAGAGCCGGCGATGCCGCGGGTTGCGGCCCCTACACTCCCGGGCTATGGAAATCTGGATGCACCAGCTGATGCAATGGCTGGCCCTGCCGCAGTTCGGCCTCAGCACCGTCTTTATCGTGTCGTTCATTTCGGCCACGCTGCTGCCCGTGGGCTCCGAGCCCGCCGTGTTCGGTCTGATCAAGCTCAATCCCGAGCTCTTCTGGGCCGCGATCGGCGTGGCCACGGTGGGCAATACGCTGGGTGGCGGGGTGAGCTGGTGGATGGGCCTGGGCGCCCACAAGGTGGTGGACAAGGCGCGGGGCAGCGCGACCGAGGTGCGTGCGCTCGGCTGGCTTGAGCGCTTTGGGCCCCGCGCCTGCCTGCTAAGCTGGCTGCCGGTGGTGGGCGACCCCCTGTGCGCCGTGGCGGGCTGGCTCAAACTGCCCTTCTGGCCCTGCCTGGCCTACATGGCCGTGGGCAAGTTTTTTCGATACTTGATCATGACCACCGTCCTATTGAAGCTGATGCCGGGGCATCTCCCGGTGTAGCCGAACCGGGTCACAGCGCAGCGTAACCGCTGGGATCGGCCAGCATCGAATCACAGCGGGCCACCGGCTCTTCCACCACCACCTGGTTGCGGCCGCCTTCCTTGGCCATGTACATCGCGGTGTCTGCGCGCGAGAAGAACTCCAGCACCGACTCGCCCAGCACATACTGCGTGACGCCGATCGACACCGTCACACGCCCGCGCAGCAACCCGGTCCATGCATACGTCTCGACCTGCGCCCGGATGCGCTCACACGTGTTGAGTGCGGGCAGCAGGGACGTACCCGGAAAGATCATCAGGAATTCTTCGCCGCCGTACCGCCCGAACACGTCCCCACCCCGCACGCCCTGCTGCGCAATGCGCGCAAAGTTGCGCAGCACCTCGTCGCCGCCCAGGTGCCCCAGTTCGTCATTGATGCGCTTGAAGTGGTCGAGGTCCAGCACGGCCAGACACAGGGGAATGCCGCTCTCGTCGGCCAGCTGCTTTTGTTCCTCCAGAGCCGCCAGCACATAGCGCCGGTTGAAACAACCCACCAGCGGATCGCGCTGCGCGTCTTCCTGTATGTTCTTGATCTTGCGGCTGGCGTGGTGCAGGCTGCGGTACAGCGACTGCACCTTGCCCAGCAACACGACGAACGCGGGCAAGGACACCGCCAGCGCGATCAGGTGCAGCACCTCCAGCCGAAGCAGCGCGGCATTGTGCTGCTGCGCATGGTGCAGCGCCACCACCAGCGCATACGCCGCCAGCACCCCTGCAGACAGCGCCAGCAGGGCGCGCCGGGGCACGATAAAGACACCGTAGGCCACGGCCACAAATGCAAACGGGGTGAGCAGGATCTGCGTGACCGGCGCCAGGTAACACAGCACCATCATTGCGCCCAGGGCCGTGGCCACCCCCGCCAGCTTGATGTGCCGGTGGCGCATCTTGCGCATCCATTCCGTACGCGACGCCGCCCCAAACACCGCAGCGCCCGCTGCCACCATCGCCAGAAGCGCGACCAGCACATCGGCCTCCACCATTCCCAGCGCCCAGAAGCCCGCCAGTGCCGCCGCATACAGGGCGATCAAGGAGCCTGCAGCCCGCCAGTCGCGGACTGCGCCGGGCGCGGGGCGTTCGCCCACGCCGTCCAGGGCCCGGCGCGCAGGCCGCACCGCTGCGGACGAAGATTCATCAAACTCCATCACGGCATCGGACAGGGGAAAGGCGTCCGTGGCCGAAAACGGATTCTTGCGTCCAAAAAACATAAGGAGGCAGGCGCTGGCCTGGTTGGGTTGGAGGACGGGCGCCGAGGCTTGCGCGCGTCAGGGGGTTGGCTGCCCTCCTCGGGCAAACCCGCGCATCTTACGCAGAACTGACATGCACCCTCTCCGTGTTTTCCAGTAGGGGCAGGGGGCCCAGGACGCACCGCGAGGGGCGCAGCGAGGGGCGCAGCCCCTCGGCGCCCCAGGTGTTGGTGTGGACCAAAAAGCCCTGTGCAACCGCAACGCGGGACAGGGCTGGTCCATCGATAGGCGGCGCTGGCTGCGGCCGCACAGGGAAGTCAGGGCGTGAAAGCGTCAGACGTTGAACAGGAAGTTCAGCACGTCACCGTCCTTGACCACATATTCCTTGCCCTCGGCGCGCATCTTGCCCGCGTCCTTGGCGCCTTGCTCGCCCTTGTACTGGATGTAGTCGTCAAAGGCGATGGTCTGCGCGCGAATGAAGCCTCGCTCGAAATCGCCGTGGATCACGCCGGCGGCCTGGGGCGCGGTGTCGCCCACGCGGATGGTCCAGGCGCGCACTTCCTTCACGCCGGCGGTGAAATAGGTCTGCAGGCCGAGCAAGCTGAAGCCGGCGCGGATCAGCCGGTTCAGGCCCGGCTCTTCCAGGCCCATCTCCTGCAGGAACATGTCACGGTCTTCATCGCTCATCTCTGCCATCTCGGCTTCGATCTTGGCGCAGATGGCGACCACGGGAGCCCCCTGGGCGGCAGCGTATTCCTTCAGGCGGTCGAGCAGCGGGTTGTTCTCGAAACCGTCTTCGCTCACATTGCCCACGAACATGGCCGGCTTGGCGGTGATGAGGCAGAACTGCTTGAGCAGCGGAGCGTCTTCCTTGCTGACGGAAATGGTGCGCGCCGGCTTGCCCTGGTCGAGCGCGGCCTGGATAGGGGTCAGAAGCGAGACAATCTTGGCCGCTTCCTTGTCATTGCCCGACTTGGCGGCCTTGCTGTAACGGTTCAGCGCCTTTTCGACCGTGGCCAGGTCGGCCAGGCACAGCTCGGTCTGGATGACCTCGATGTCGGCAATCGGATCCACACGGCCCGCCACGTGGATCACGTTGGGGTCTTCAAAGCACCGAACCACGTTGACGATGGCGTCGGTTTCGCGGATGTGGGCCAGGAACTGGTTGCCCAGGCCTTCGCCCTTGGACGCGCCGGCCACCAGGCCCGCAATGTCCACAAACTCAACGATGGCGGGGACCACGCGCTCGGGCGATACCACCTCGGCCAGCTTCTGCAGGCGGGGGTCAGGCACCTCCACCACGCCGGTGTTGGGCTCGATGGTGCAGAAGGGGTAGTTCTCGGCGGCAATGCCGGCCTTGGTCAGCGCGTTGAAGAGGGTGGACTTGCCGACGTTGGGCAGGCCCACGATGCCGCATTGGAGGCTCATGGCAGGGCTTTCTGGAATTCGGAGACAAACCGCCGATTTTACGGGGCCGCCACCCGCGCCCGTTCAGCGCGGCCCGGGCACCTCATTCAAAACGCAGATCGGCCGCCACCCGCTGGCCCACACGCAGCATCTGGCCCGCACCCTCGCGCACGATCGCATTCATGCCGAAGGTGATGGCGCCCTGCAGGCGCCGGTCCTGCCGGTACTGGCGCAGGGTGTCGCCCACCGCCGGGTGCGGCTGGGCCGTGGCCGGATCGATGTCCGGGATCGGGCATCGCGCGCAGGGCTTGACGAGTTGCAGACAGACCTCCAGCCCAGGCCCCGCGTCGACGCGGAGCACATCCACGCGGTCTTCGTCGTGGGCCTCCAAGCCCGCCAGCACCACGTTGGGGCGGAAACGCTCCACACCCACGCCCGCATGGCCCTGCGCCACGAGGCGCGCGTTGAGATCGTCCATCGACGCCTCGCTGGCGACCAGCACGGGGAAGCCGTCAGAGAACTGGTTCGGCGCCTCGACGCCGCCGGTCCAGTCCATGCTGGACAGGCGGCGGTGTTCGGGGTCGAACCGCACCAGGCGGCAGGGCTGGCCCAGAAAATCGGTGAACCATTGGGCAGCCACGGCCCCCATGTCCCAGGCCGGCACGGTGTCTTTCCACACCGTCACGGTGGCAGGTGACTCCACGGCCTCGATGGCGACATGCAGCGCCAGCATGCCGGGCGCCCGCAACACCATCTCGTCGGTCTTGAGCTGAGGCCGAATCAGCGCCATGCGCGGCAGGGCCCGCTGCGTGAGGAAAACGCCCTTTTCATCCACCACCATCCACGCTCGGTCCAGGTCCAGCCCGGTCTCCGTCAGCAGCGCTTGCCGCACCTCGATGCCTGCGCACGACTTCACGGGGTACACAAACAGGCGCGAGATGGTGCCGGTCAGATCGGATTCGGAGAGGAAAGTCACGCCAGGGGCTCCAGGAGGAAGGTTCTTGCGGGGTAAACCGGTAATTCTGCACTGCGCGTGGGGCAGCGGGCGCCCTCCTACAATGGCCCGCATGGCCCAACATTTCGATATCTGTATTCGCGGCAGCGGCATTGTGGGCAAGACGCTGGCACTGCTGCTGGCACGCAATCGGCTGAAGGTGGCGCTGGTGCCCCATCCCGGCCCGCAGAACCCCGCAGCCACCGATGTGCGGGCCTACGCGTTGAACCTGGCGTCGCGCAGCCTGCTCGAATCGCTGCGCAGCTGGCCCGATGCCGAGCACGCCACCGCCGTGCACCGCATGGAGGTCCACGGCGACCAGGATGGCATCGTCAACTTTGACGCCCCCACGCAGGGCGTGGATGCGCTCGCCTGGATCGTGGATGTTCCCGCACTCGAAGCGCGCCTGGCCGACGCCGTGCGCTTTCAGCCCCACATCGACGTGGTAGATAGCGCCGTGGCAGCGCCGCTCACGGTGGTGTGCGAAGGGCGCGCCAGCAGCACGCGCGCGGAATTCGGTGCCGAATTCAAGACCACGCCATACGGGCAGACAGCCATCGCCACGCGCCTTCACACCGGGCTGGGCCATGGCCAAGTGGCGCGCCAGTGGTTTGGCCCCGAGGGCATCCTGGCGTTTTTGCCGCTTGGGGGCCCCGAAGGGAACTCCGTGGCGGTGGTGTGGTCCGTATGGCATGACCTGGCCGCGCCGCTGATGGCCCTGTCGCCGCAAGAATTTGCAGCCAGGCTACACGCCGCCAGCCATGGAGCGCTGGGCACGCTGTCGCTGTGCGCCGACCGCGCGGCCTGGCCGCTGCAGCTGGCCACCGCAGACCGCTGGTGCGGCCCCCTGGCACACAACGTGTCTGCGCGCAGCAGCTGGGCGCTGGCCGGCGATGCCGCGCACAACGTGCATCCGCTCGCCGGACAGGGGCTGAACCTGGGCCTGGCGGACGCACAGGCGCTGGCCCGTGTGCTGCACGGCCGCGACTACTGGCGCAGCGTTGCAGACCTGAAACTGCTGCGCAGCTATGAGCGGGAACGCAAGGCCGCCGTGATGGCCATGGGATGGGCAACAGACGGCCTAGCGCAATTGTTTGCGCGCCAGGAAGGGCCCGTGCAAGTGCTGCGCAACTGGGGCATGAAGGGCTTCGAGCGCAGTGGCGCGCTCAAGGCCTTTGTCGCCCGCCGGGCTATGGGCATGGGCATGCAATGAGCGACCGGGGCGCAGGCCCCGGTGCAAAACCACAAGAGACCACAGAGACCACCATGAAACTGATTTCCACCCTGCTGGCGGCCGCGACCCTCGCCGTGCCCTGCCTGACGGCCACGGCCCAGGAATCTGACATCCGCAAGGCGCTGGCAGAGCGTATTCCGCAGATGGACAAGATCGATGAGGTGCGCCCCACGCCGATGAAAGGCTTGTACGAAGTGCGCATCGGCACCGACCTGTTCTACACCGATGCGAAAGGCAATTACGTGATCCAGGGCGAGCTCATCGACACCAAGGCGCGCCGCAACCTGACGGAAGACCGCATCGCCAAGCTGACGGCGGTGGATTTCTCTGCGCTGCCGCTCAAGGACGCCTTCACCATCGTGCGCGGGGACGGCAAGCGCAAGGTGGCCGTGTTTGAAGACCCCAACTGCGGCTATTGCAAACGCTTCGAGCGCGATCTGCAGAACGTCGACAACGTGACGGTCTACCTGTTTCTCTACCCCATCCTGAGTCCGGACTCTGCCGAGAAGTCGCGCAACATCTGGTGCGCGAAGGACCGGACGGCCGCGTGGCAGGACTACATGGTGCGCGACAAGGCCCCCGCCACGGCCAGCTGCGACACCAGCGCGCTGCAGCGCAACCTCGCCTTTGGCCGCAAGCACAAGATCACGGGCACCCCGACGCTGATCTTCACCAATGGCACGCGCGTGCCAGGCGCCATCGGAGCGCAGGAAGTCGAAAAGCGGCTTGCAGAGGCCAGCGGCGAAACCACCACCACCAACTGATTTCGCCATGCCGCCCGCGCCGGTTTTTTCCATGCCATCGCCGGGCCGAGCGCGGCCTTCCTGTCTGCCGGCCGGCGCCTCTCGCCCCACCGCCTCCTGCCCTCCGCGCCCATGACTTCTTCCCGCGCCGCCACCCCCGCCTCCCGCGCTGCACTGCACTACCGCATTGAACCCTCGGACCTGCACGCGCACCTGTTCTCCGTGACCCTCACCATCGACGAGCCGGCCCACGGGCAGGAGGTGTCGCTGCCCGTGTGGATTCCGGGCAGCTACCTGGTGCGGGAGTTCTCGAAGAATCTGCAGAACCTCAAGGCGCGCCAGGGGCGCCGCGAAGTACCGCTGGTCCAGCTGGACAAGCACCGCTGGCGCGTGGAGAGCACGCAGGCCAAACCGCTGGTGCTCACCTACAGCGTGTGCGCCTACGACAACTCGGTGCGCACGGCGTGGCTGGACGCCAGCCGTGGTTTCTTCAACGGCACCAGCCTGTGCCTGCGCGTGCACGGGCACGAGCACGGCCCCCATAGCCTGGAACTGGCCAGCACCCCAGACACTGCGGCGTGGTCGGTGGCAACGGGGCTGAGTGCGCTGGACGTGGATGCGCAGGGCTTTGGCCAATACACCGCCGCCAGCTATGACGAACTCGTGGACTGCCCGGTCGAGATGGGCAGCTTCTGGATCGGCAGCTTCACCGCCTGCGGCGTGGCGCACCGGTTCGTGGTGGCCGGCGCCGCGCCTTCGTTCGATGGCAAGCGGCTGCTCGCGGACACGCAGAAGATCTGTGAAGCCAATATCCGCTTCTGGCATGGCGACGGCAAGGCACCCTTCAAAAACTACGTCTTCATGCTCAACGCCGTGGGCGATGGCTATGGGGGCCTGGAGCACCGCAATTCCACGGCACTGATCTGCGGCCGCCGCGACCTGCCCCGGGTGGGCGACGCCCGCTCCAGCGAGGGCTACACGACGCTGCTGGGCCTGATCTGCCACGAGTACTTCCACACCTGGAACGTGAAGCGCCTGCGCCCGGCCGAGTTCGCCGCTTACGACTACACCGGCGAGAACTACACGCAACTGCTGTGGTTCTTCGAAGGCTTCACCAGCTACTACGACGACCTGCTGCTGCGCCGGGCAGGGCTCATCGACGACGCCACATACCTGAAACTCATCACCAAGACCATCAACCAGGTGCTGCAGACGCCGGGCCGGCACGTGCAGTCGGTGGCGCAGGCAAGCTTCGACGCCTGGGTGAAGTACTACCGCCAGGACGAAAACACCCCCAACGCCACGGTGAGCTACTACACCAAGGGCTCGCTCGTGGCGCTGTGCCTGGACCTGGCCCTGCGCCGCGACGGCAAGGCCACGCTGGACGACGTGATGCGCGCGCTGTGGGCCCGCACCGAGGGCGGGCCGATGGCCGAATCGGATCTGCGCGAGGTGCTGCGCGAGCTGGCGGGCCGTCCATTCGACGAGGAGCTGCAGCAGTGGGTGCATGGCCTTGGAGAGCTGCCGCTGGCGGAGCTGCTGGCGGCGCATGGCGTGACGCTCAAGGGTGAAACGGCGCAGTTGGCGCAGCAGCTGGGCCTGCGCGTGGCAGAGAACCACAGCGTGCAGATCAAGACCGTGCTGCGTGGCAGCGCCGCTGAAAAGGCCGGGATGATGGCGGGCGACGAATGGCTGGGACTGGCCGTGCAGGATCAGGAGTGGCGCATTGCGCGCCTCGATGATGTGGCCTTCTACGCCGGCGCACACCATTCGGTGAACGCACTGGTGGCACGCGACGGCAGACTGCTGCGCCTGGCGCTGCAGCTGCCCCGCCACGCAGCCCCTGCCGGCGTGGCCGCGGGGCCTGCAAAACCGGCGCACAAGCCGTCTGACCCCCACGCCGGTGCGGCCGCCGCCCCGGACACCATCAGCCTGTCCCCCGCAGACCCTGCCGCCCTGTCACGCTGGCTGGGCTGACAGCCTTCCCTGGCGCAGCAGGGCAAGGCTGGCGATATGCTTCGCGCCTGCCCTGAAACCGTCTTAGAGCCTGTTCAATGTCTTTTTGGAGTCGCACAAGGTCCTTGCCGGGATGGGATGCCAGGCGCGGTGCGCCGTGGA
>NZ_JBMIRS010000264.1:0-100141 GCF_049198005.1 Paracidovorax sp. MALMAid1276
ACCACCTCGCCAAACCCCTCGACTCTCAACGTAAGCAGCTTTTTGCCTGTGTCCTTCATTTCCCGCGTGATCGCTTCACCGATGGCGCGCATCGCGCTCGCATCAACGTGAGCGGGCAGGGCGGGCACCTCAAGGCGGTACTCTGCATCGAGGTCGCGTGTCAGCAGCACCTCAAGCGTGGAGCCTGGAAAAAGACCACCCACCGCACAGTCGGCCCGCGCCTGGGCCGCTGAGTAGGCCAGCGCCTGGAGCGCTGCATAAATCTCAACGTTGGAGACTTTGATGGCGCTACGCGCGAGCACCCACTGGGCTCCATCCGTGTAATTCAATTCCTGCAACGGCATGTTTTTTCACTTTCCTACGATGATGGCACTCGCCGAGTATATTTTCTTCATTGAAAACACACTAGCATCCTGAGAGAATCTTAGGACTCGGTTACATCACTTCGGGACACTTCAATGGCGACAATGCCTTTCACCCCCTGCACCGCAGATCCATGCACAGACGTAACAGTCAGCATCCTGCAGACAGTCTTCGGGCCAGTTATCCGCAATCTCACCCTTGGAGCGGACCCTGGCACGGTCGATCCGGTTGTGAACGTGATCGCGACGATGATGAGTTACTTCAACAGCGGGGTGCTGACCGTCGCGATGCTCATCGTGAGCTTCATCACCGTCATGGGCGTCATCAACACGGCCAACGATGGCGAGGCCTTCGGCAAAAACTGGTCGTCCTTGTGGACACCCGTGCGGATCGTGTCCGGTGCGGCGGTGCTTCTGCCCACGGGCACCGGCTACTCGTTCATCCAGCTCATCGTGATGATGTTCTCGCTGTGGTCGGTTGGCTTTGCCAACGGCACCTTCAAGATGGGTGTTGAAAACGGCATCATTGCTGGCTCACTACAAAATGTGAGTCAGCAAATCGGGGTTGGCTCCAGCGCTACAGCGAATAAAGACTTTCCTTTATTCAACATGCGCGAGCTTGCATCTAACTACATGGTCGCGGCTTATTGCGCTAAAACTGTCAATGCAGTTTACGGCGACGGTGTTGTTACTGGCATCGTGCCACCGAATGTCAGCTTGAATACGGGTGGCACACCTGACAGGCAAGCTACCGAAGCTGGTATTAAAACCACATACACATACGAGTTCAAAGATAGAAATCTTTTGGCTCCGCTGGCTGGCGGCAACGCAGTTTGCGGAACGGTCAATCTGTATGAATATCAGCATGTAAACCCGACTCCGAGTTCCACTCCAGTTCTGCTGTCCGCAGTTTTTGACGATGCGGCGCGTGATGCCAATAATCAAGCGATCAGCCTGCTGCGGGACGCCATCCTCGCAGCAAAACTGTCCGCAGTCAAAGACATGATGCGGGAAATTGACAGTTGGGTTGCGTCCTGGCCTGGAGACATTAATCAGGATTGGAGTACGGTAAGCGTCAATACATTCAATACCATTGCTGATAACGCGCAGACAAACATGCTGTCGAACCTCCGTTCTCGCATGCAGTCTGACAATACGCTCAAAGGATTGATGGAGCGTTTCACGAATGACATTACCAAAGACGGTTGGGCAATGGCTGGCGGCTATTACCAGCGTCTCGGAGGCATCCGCGAAGAGCTGCGCAAGATTTATGCAGAGTCACCCGGTACAGTGACCCAACCAGCTCTGCGCTGGCTCCCGGAAGATGCCAAGGGCAACTTGGTGCGCCAAAGCGCCATCATGCCCGCTGTCATCGCCCGCAAGGCTCTTGATGGCTCTGGCTACACCCCCAAGTCGATCACTGACACAGGCAACGTCGCAAGCATCATTCCTGTCGATCTGGACGATGTGGACATTGACCAGATGGGTGAACGTGGCAACAAGGTGATGAACTCGCTTGTCGGCAGAGTCATGGAGTCCGTCACAAATGCCGCAACCGGCGCTGATGGGAACTCAGATGCCATCGCTCGTATTAAGACCACCGGGGATATTTTGGCAATTGCTAACGGTACGCTTTCTGGCATTGGAAAGCTGCTTGATACTGCCGTGACAACAGGGCGCGTTCTTGCGGCTGCTACGACAGGCTTGCCTGTCGTAGGAGGGGTGTCAAAAGCGGCTGATATTCTTAGCGAATTCCTCGGACGGAATATCTTACAACCCATCGCGGAAATTACAGGCTGGATGGATATTCTCGCTTTCTATTTTGGAATTTTTCTACCCAGTCTACCGTATACAATTTTCATTGTGGCGGTGGTTGGGTGGTTGTTAGCAGTTCTTCAAACAGTGTTCGCGGCGCCTCTATGGGCCGTTATGCATATGACGCCTGACCGGACATTCGTTGGTAGCCAGACTCAGGGTTATTTAATGTTCCTATCGCTTTTTATGCGGCCTGTACTCATTATTGCGGCTCTGTTCGCTGCAATGCTACTTGCTAACCCCATCGTTTTATATGTCTCCAAGGCATTTTGGGCCATGCGAACAGCAAACGTCTCCAGCGCAGAAGCCATCGGTTGGTATGTCCAATTCCTTACTTGGAAAAACTGGATGATTATGTACGGGCTTATGCTGGGGCCTATCGTGTACATGATCTTCGGTCTGACAAATACACTTCCTGATGCAATCCTTACGTGGATCGGCGCCGGAATCAAACCACTGGGCGAAACCCAAGCCACGGCAGAGATGCGCAGCGGCATGGAACGCCATGGAGCATCCGCACGCGGCGCTGCACTTGGCGCTGCAGCAGGTGCCCGCCGCCTGCCACCCGCTGGATCGGGTAACGCAGGGCGCAGCGGCGGCGCTATGCCCTCTGGCGGCTCAGGCCTGGGGTATGCCGGTGCAGCAGCAGGCGGCGCAGCGGCTGGAGCAGCCTATGCTGGTGGAGCGGGAAGCGATGCCAATCGTGCCCACCGGCCAATCTCCGACACTGGGCAGTCCAAGGGACACGACACACCAGACTATGTACCGCCCGAACAGTCGCCAGCCACGTCCACCTCGCGCTCTTCGCGAGAAGGTATTAGCGCTGGTGCAGCCGTGCAGAACCACCTTTCACAACGGGACCGACTGGTCAACAATGAATCCGCAACCGCTGGAGCAATGCCTGACGATGTGAGGGCTGATGATGCAAGAAGTGGCAATGCCGATGCAAATGGCAACAGACCGCTATCCAATGAAGCTGCATCGACTGCAGGCGTTGGTGCGGTGCTGAATTCGGATACCGCACAACCATCTGGTACAGCTAAAAACCACATGCTCGATGACAATGAGAGCGACAGAAGCGCTGCAGCCTAAAGAAAACCCGTGCGCAAATTTTCTAATTAGCGCATACTAATTACAACGTGAAAGGAGTACCCAATGTCCGTTTTTCAAGACCCTCGACTTGCTGAGTCCGTTGGCTACAACACCGGACATGCTCACGGCCATGCACTGGGCCTGGAGCAGGGGTACACCAATGGCTGGAACGCTGCCACGATCCACAGCGAGAACGTGATCGCTGAACGTGACGGCGTGATTGAGCGTCTCCACGACGCGAACGCCAACCTACAGTACCGACTTGCGCAGATGCAGCAGCTCCTTGAACTGCAGCAGGAGCAAGCCCAGTCGCTGCGATCCGACTACGAGGGCATGCACAAGGCATTCTTGGGTGTTGTAGCTATTGCCACACCTGCAATGAAAATTGTTGCGCATCAGCCGCTCGCGGCCCGCGATACCTTCATCTCAGAGTACGGGGACAACGCCTACAAGCTGCAAGGGCGGGAATACGTGACAGCCCATCGGTTTCCTCACAACCAGCCACTGGTAAAGCAGTACCTTTCGATTGGGCACCACGTCATCAACGAAACGATTGCACAGATCAAGAAGCAGCAAGCCTCACCATCTCCAGGCGCAGCGGCCACAGCCTGACGCAACTCAATCACGGTTCCTCCCTTTAACCAGCGCACTCCGCTGGTTTTTTTTTGCCTGTTGTGTTCAGCAAGCAGCAGCTCGTGCACAAACCCGCCTCGGCGGTCCACCGGAACGGCGCAATGTCAGAAGGGAAGGCAGACGCCCTGGCCAGCGTCGTGAGTCATTTCACCGAGGCCGCAGGGGCATCCAGCAGGAAGGCCGCTTAGGAAACCACCCAGCCCGACCCCTTGCCTAACAGTTTTCAGGCCCTTCCTCGGCCTGTGGGCAAGCGGCAAGGGTATTTTCAACCGACCCCACCGCCCCCTCTTCCTGATAAACAGGTTGGAGGGGGGAGCCGCTGCGACGGCAGCGGGGGGAGGGCTTGCCCTCCCATGGGGTCTGGGGCGACAGCCCGCAGCGGGGGAGCTGCCAGCAGGCAGCGGGCCGGAGGCCGAGGGGCGTCGGAGCGCCCCTCCCACATGGGTAGTTCGTCTACGGCCTGGGGGGATCTATTTTGCCCCCTTCGGGGGCCAGTTAATGGTATTGGGGGGATGCCGGGCGGGAGCGCGAAGCGCGGGCGTAGGCCGAAGGCCGGAGGAGCTGGCGGGGGGCGCAGCCCCCCAAGAGGCGGTGACTTTGTGCACCCCGCGAAAAATTTCGCGAGTTATCCACAGGGCGCGGGCCTAGTTAAAAAACCAGTTATAAGAAAGTTAAAAGACAGTTAGAGGGGTGTGGGTAACCCAAAAAACGCTTTGTGAATCATAGGCTTAGGCAATTGGCGGCGGTGCTCTACATACGAACTGGCGGGGGTCAACATGCGAACTTGCAGGGCTCAACATACGAGTAGGCGGGGGTCAACATGCGAATTTGCCCGTTTGGACGGTGGTCAACCTACGAAGTGGGCCTCTAAATCGGGGGTCAACATACGAATCGCGTCCATCCCGCCCGCGCGGCGTACTTTTTGATACGTTTTGCACCTTCAAGGCCTCTGTTCCCTGCCATGGGTGGCTGCTCATCCCGAAAACGGGGGTCTAAATACGAACTCTGCGGGGGTCTAAATACGAATCCGGGTGCCTGCAGGTGCTTCGCGGGGGTCAACATACGAACAGAACCTACCCAGCATACCCATGCCTGCTCTGAATCGGTGCTGCCGGGGGTCTAAATACGAACTTTTGCCCCCTGGTCCCGGCCTCAGCCGGCCAGTAGCGCGCCCTGGCGCGGGCCGGGGGTCAAAATACGAACGGCAGGCCAGCGAACAGATCAGGCCCCCACCCGCCTCAAAAGCGGCTTGGAATAGGCTTTTCACTAGGGAAATCGCTCGTGCATAGCGCTTCAATGCTGCTTGTGGGGGTCAAAAAACGAACTGCCGGGGGTCAACCGACGAACAGCAGTGCTCGCCACTGCCCGTGGCGCAGCGTCTTGACCGTGAGGACGGGGGTCTAGTGACGAACACGCCCAGCGTGCAGGCACCGCTGGATCACTCCAGCGATGCGCGGCGGTTGTCTATGTACGAATCCAGGGAGGGAAGGGTACCGAGCGCTTGCGGTAGCGCAGACGGCACGAGCGGCTTGTCTCAGGCGCGGAAGACGGTCACGAGGCCGGTCTTAGATATGTCGTAGGCCTTGAGGAAGCCCACGCTCACCAGGGCCTCCAGGGCACGTTTCATGGTCTTCTTGGCCTCGCGCAAGCGAGCAGATTTACGGCTCGCCTGGGCCTTGGCATCGAGGTCAGCATCCTCCGGTGCATCGACCTCGATCCCAGCTCCGCGCAGCAGCGTCTCCAGCTTGTGCGCATAGGGTTCCTGATGGGTGGAGAAATAGGCGTGCAGCCATGTGGCCACGCCCTCGGGGAGGGCCAGTCGAGTCTCCCAATCTATCCGGCTGTACATGCGCTCGAACAAGAACAGCAACCTGTCTTCCTTGTCGAAGACCTTGACAGTCCAGGGCTTCTGCTCGTCCTTGCTGTACTCGTAGCCAGCGATCAACCGGGTGCTGCAGCCCTTGTCGAAGCGCTGGCTGTAAACCTCGATAGTGCCTGACGAGAGGCGACGAATCGTGCCCAGCAGCCGCTGGTAGCTGGGGCCGGTGGTCGGCCACCTGATGGCCTTGAGAAAACTGTGCGGCGTGAAAGTGACGGAAGGGCACCGCGCCGCCTTGGACAGATGCACGAGCTGCAGCCAGACGGTTTCATCGTCCTGGCGCAGTTCCTCGCCGATGTAGAAAATCTCCCCGCCCCCCAGGATGGGGGTGCGCAGCGGGTTCTGAGCAACGAACACGCTGCGCGGCACCTTGCGATTGCGAGCACTGCATAGCCCGCTACGGAAAACTTCGTTGGGCGCCGCTCGCTCGTCCTCCGGCCACATCATCAACTGCCCGTCGCTGTGCAGCAGCTCAAGCTCTTCGCTCTTGCGAGCTGCAGCGCGGGCCATCTGCTGGTCCACCAGTTGCCGCGCCTTCGCCGTTGTCCGATCCTCTGTCATAGAACCCCTCCGCAATTGCATGCTGCCGTAAATCATACACACCAACGAAAAGTAGCCTGGAAGGCCCCTGCACTCGTTTAATAGTGTGGAATAATTATGGCACGATTGGGCATTCTTTGACTTAGGAGGTGTGAATGAACGACTACCTTGAACAACAGAACGAATGGGCCAGACGCGCTGATAGCGTGCAGCCCCCTGCAGCACAGGCCTACTCTCGGCTGCTCACCCTCACCGAGCAACGCGACAGCGGCCAGATTCTGCGTGTGGCGCAGTTCGTCGCTGCCACCTACAACGGAACAGCGTTCCCGCTCGACCCGTTCATCCTCCGTACCCTGGACGTGGACATTTCAGACGACATGCTGCTCTGCCTTGACGCCCTGCGATGGGGGCGAGCCGATCTGCATTCTCTGGTGCCTGACGGCGCCCGCCGCATCGAGGCGATGTGCACCAAGTGGGGTCTGAAATCGGACGATGGCAAATGACTGAATGGGCAGGCCTTCAACCGCCGCTCGATCCGGCGCTCATCATCGGGCAAACCGATGTGGGTGCTGTGCTGGTGGATACGCTCAAACTGCTGCAGGAGGCGTCAGACTACCTGACACGCCTCCCACGGGTGCCTGTTACCCAGCAGCTCATTGCCAAGCTCGAAGCGCACCAGAGCGCCCCTGCTACGCTGACTGCGCGACGGGTAGCGGAGCAGCTTGAGCACGAAAAGCAGGCGCGCTGCGCAGCGGCATACACAGCATTCGGAGTGCCCATCATCGAATGCGAGGTTCAAGGGAACAAGCTGCGAATGAAGCTGGGCAACGCCCCATCTTCACGCGCACGAGCCCTCGCGATGCTTGAGGCTGGGTGCGAGCTGCAGCTTGAACAAAAGGCAAGTTTTCGACCGCCCAGGTCGAAACGGAGCTGACCCTGGCGCTCTGTGCCAATCAACGGTTGCTATACGCAGAATCGAAGTCACAGGAGAAGCGATTTTGCAGACGATAAGCAGCTCGATTTGGGAAGGCGTTCGCAACGCCTTCGGCGACCCGGCCAGCATCCGCCGTGTGCTCGCCACGCATCCGCGTATGCGCGCCAGCCTGCGCGCCCCGGCCCGCACCATCAGCGCCCGCAACGTGCCCTCCTGGCACGAGCTGGGCACGCCGCCGCTCTTGGGCTGGCCCAGAAGGGCGAAAGGCCATCTGGTTGGCTGGACGGCATCTGGTGGCGACGGCTGGCAGAGCTTCCACATCGTGCGCCCAGAGTACGCACGGCTTGCCCGCTGCCAGATCACGCAAGCCACTTTGGATCTGCAGGCCATAGACGGATTCGCTGCATCCAAATCAGACCTGAATACCTTCGCGTCCACCGACGAAATGGTCGTCTCCAATTCGCGCGAGCTGATCGCCGAGATCAGCCTGCAGCAGTTGGCCAAGGCCCTTGCTCACAGAGAAATCCGCATAATCCATTCCCCTGGCGCCGACCACTTTGCCCGGTACTTGTGGGACGTACCTGCCCCGAGACTGTGGCTGATGAATTCAGGCGGTAGCCACCACCTCGCAGCAGCAAAGCTCATTGCGGCCCGCTTGGGCCAATCTGTCTCCTTGACTGGCGACCTTCACACGCACTCTTTGGACGCCAGCGCCGTGGCATCGCTCAGAGCCGAGTTTGAGCTATTTGCCCTGGCTGACGACGATGTGGGGATGACAGCCTTTGCGGACGCCATGAGGGCCGTTCGGGCAACTTGGCTGTCTCACCCACTACCCAGGCCCTACGAGCGCTCCACCGCCGTTCTGCTTCCGCGCAGCGAGGGCCGCTCGATGCGAGTGGCCTTGGAGATGCGCAAGGCCGGGATGACAGACCTGGGCGAGCACTTGAGCGCCCTGGCAACGGCGCTGGACTGACTTGTCAGAATGACTGGGTATTGAGGGTTGCCGGGTCAAGAACCATTGCCATGCTCGCAGCAATGTCCTCGTTTGAGATCACCCCCACCTGCAGGCCCAGACGGGCGATCACGGGCAGGCGTTCCAACTTAGCCATGACCGCGACCGCTCCTGCGCAGGTCATGCGCTCGGAATCCACGGTCTTGTGACAGGTGAAGGTGAGGAAATCATCGGCCAGCAGCCCTTTGATGATCCCCTCAATCCGCCCAGGCCTCAGCTCGATGGCCGCACCATCGCACCGGAACGGGCAGTTTGAGCACGGGCGCTTGGTGATGGGCATGGCCTTCGAGCGTCCGAGTTAGCGCAAGACCAGCTTGCCGTCTTCGGTGAGCGAGTACCGAATTGCCATGCCTGGGCGCCATGGGCCGCTCAGGTCTGCGTCGAAAATTTGGCCCGAGGCGTTGTCTCTGAATGTGACGTTCACGAAGCGCACCATCTTGGTCGATCCACCGGCACCAGCTCCAACGGCTGCACCACCAATGACGCCGATGGCGGTTGCGAGCTTGCGACCGTTGCCCTTGCCGATCTGGTTGCCAACTGCGCCGCCAACGACCGCGCCCGCAACCGCACCGCCGGTGCTGGGCTGGAATTCAGGCCGCAGCCCTTCCTGCGTTTCGATGACCGTCCCCATCCGCACAGGCAAGCTCTGGTGCGGGTTGGTTGCACATCCGGCCAGGAGGGCAACAGCAAGCACCAGGGGGAAGAATTTTGCTCGGATCATGGATACCTCTCTATGAAAAATTGAATCAGCCCGAACGGCTGTCTACGTTGAATGGAAACCGGATAGACGCTTTCAAGTCGGCACCGCTGGCGCGCAGCTCTTCACCCACATCCAGCTCTGCGCGCGGGTTCGCCACGAGCCACGCCTTGCACACCTTACGGTCGAAAAACCCAACGTCATGATCGCCCACGGTGTAGGCCCCAAGCCGATCCGAGGGGCAAGCATCGAGAACGGACTGCAAGTCAGCAAGCCACTTTTTCTCGGCCTGGGTGAGCGGTTTGGCTGGCATTTTTTGGCCTCGCTAAAGTACACGGATCGGAGCATCGGGCTCGAACGCAATCCACAGTCCTCGCCCCTCAGTCGCGCCGACCATTGCGAAGCACCAGCCCTCGGACCAACACTCTCTGATGTGGACTCCCGAGGGCCTGCGCCCCGAGTATTCCTCGATCATTCGCGATAGATCATCGCGACTAAACGCGGCGGCGTAAGCCGCTGGTGCAGCAGAAAAGGGCAGGGCTCGCCACAGTGGATCGTTCGCCAGACGACAGCACGACCCGTCGCCTTTCCAGTATCTCAGTGCCCGTTCAGCCATGACTGGCTTCGCTGACTGCGACAGTAGAAAGCGCGCGGGAGAAAAAATGCCTACAGGCCTTTGCATGGTGTCTCTCGATTTTTTTGGACTCGGCATCTGCTGACCAGTTCGCGCTGGAAAGGCTGCTCACAGGCATCCTTGTGCGGCGTGTGAGAGGTTTGAGCCTTTCACGCTCGCCCGGAGCCAGGGGCGCCAGCCATGTATTGGAGGGCGTGCGCAAGGCCTCATCATCGAACAGCACCTGATACTCAAACCCGAATCGGGTGCGAATGGCACAGAGCACCGAGGCAGGCGCATACAGCTCAAGCGATCCGGTCTTGTGTCGCCCCATCTCGTTGAACCTGCTGGGGGGAACCGCCAAGGTGCGGATAGGCTCCGTGGGTATGACGTTCATCACATCCAGAGCTGAAATCCGCTCTCCATGCCCCGAAGGCGAGGCGATAAGCATCTCGCCTCCAGAGTGCATGCCTTGAAAGAACCAATAGGGCAACTCCTTGGGAACGGCGTACATCCGGGACCACTGGGAGGCTTCGCGGATCACGCGCTTTGACGCAACTTCGATCAGCGTCAATGGAGTGAGGTTCAGGATGCTGTTCAGCATGCGGACCTCGCTACCCCTGCGATCCCTGGAGCGTCCACATTGGCGCCATGGCGCCACCAAGACACGGATTCAAAGGGCGATGCCTGCATCACGAGGTGTTGACCACCCATGAGGCCCACGGCGAAGTCGCGGCAGATGCCCAGACCGAAAACGTCAGGGCGCTGCGTGGTCACAGCCTCGTTGACCACCGCATCCTCCGGTGCGCTCTTTCGATAGCCGAAGGAAGGCGCGGCCAGGAATGGGCACACCTGCAGCGCATAGATCGCGCAGTCCCGATGCATCGGGCCATCGGTGTAGCACCTTGCCTCAGTTGACCGAGGGCCACCCACAAAAGCCATGCGTGAGCCCAAGGGCTCACCGCACAGGGCGCAGCAACGGCGCTGAATGAGCGCCGCTACCTTGTAGGGGTCCATTGTCCGAAAATCAACCACCCCATCGACCACGCGAGCATGCGCGGTTATGGGGTAGCCTCGCGGGTCACGCGCAAGGCGGGCCATGCGCGCGGGCATAGCCACCGCGCTCAGATCGCGCCACGCCTTCATGATTGGGCTCCAATCACGAGGCGGCGAGCTGCGAAAGCGGCTTGAATGCGTGCGGCCATAGATGAAAAATTCAGGTCCATGGCCTAATCATACACACTATTAAGGCTTGTGCAACCTCAATCTGGGCGGCTTCACCGCAGACCCGCGTCAGGCTTTCGAGGATCGTTTCTTTGGTGCTGGCGTTGCCGTGCGAAGGGCATGCCGCTTCTCACTGAATACGCGCACATCGCCTGCTTCCGCCAATCGACGCGCTGCCTCTCTGGCGCCAAGGGATAGTTGCCCTTTACCGATCTGCAAAAACAGCTCGACGCTATCGGGATCGAGCATGACGTTGTAGCGCTTGCCGTCCTGCACGCCATCTGCTGCCTTGACGCCCGCGCCGGGTGCACGCTTGACAGGTGCAGTCTTTGGTGTGGTTTCTTCCATGTCTATCAACTCAGTTGGCGGTGGGCTTTGCGGCGATCATGCCAAAAAGCAGCGATGGCATCCAGGCGCCACGCACTGCGTGCAAACACTGTGCTGCCGCCATCATGAACGGAGTCACTGGGGGTGGCGCATGACCACTCTTTGTTAGCTGCATGACCACTCTTTGTTAGCAAACCAGCGCATGCATTTTCCGTGCTGGACACATTCGCCAAATCATACCCATCAATTGCACACATTAATAAGCATTGACGAACAAATAGCTACCAGCTCTCCATCCGCAGTATTGTTTCCAGCGCGGGGCGGTCGGTCGGGCGCTTCAAGACCCGCGCCATGCTGACCTGAGAGAAGGGGATCAGAATGGACAGATTCAGTGCGAGCCATGGGTTGGGGGCCACCCAATCCATCGGGTCCACGCGCCCCCCAGTACATGCCTGCCACAACTCCCAGTGCTGCAGCACATCAGGCAACTCGCTGACCTCGCAACCAGCCAGGAATGCCAGTTCGCAAGGGTTGCAGGGGTAGATTCCCACCCAATAGGTGGCAATCTTCCCGTTGAGATAGCAGTGCAGATCGCCATGGTCTGAGCGCTCGCCAAAAACCACCCCTGATGCCTGGGCGCGTTGCGCCTCCGTGCTCTTGCTCATGAGGAACCGGCGCAGGAACTGGCGAGGCACCCCATGCTGCGGCGCCTCGACCCAGAGCGATGTGTGACCGCACAAGCTCAGCAACGTGGGCGCGTTTGCCTTCACTCGCTCGGAGTACCAAGCGAGCACGTCGTCCTTGCGAGCTGCAAACTCAGATGCGGCCAGCTCACCAACACGGGCGGCAAACTTGATCCGCGCGAGTAGGGCGCGATCCTCGTCACCGCCCAGTTGGCCGGTGCCGGTGTAGGCCTCCAAGGGCACCTCACAGCCATACCGATCTTCCATCCAAAGGCTGGCCGACGACTTGACCTCGCTACGCGGTACCGCGCTGAACCCGGCAAGCGCAGCGGCCTTTGGCCGCTGCGCTTGCGACAGGGCAGCGGGCCGGGAAACCTTGTAGCCACGGCGCCAGAACTTTTCCACGATCAGGTCGAACATCATGGACAACCACACCAGCTCCAGGGGGTGCAGATCGGCAATGTGCGTCAACGAAATCGACACGTTCTGTTCACTTGCGACGGCACGATGCTCAGTGCGCTGGAAATACAGTCGCTCACTTTCACCGTGATAGCGCAGACCCAGGTAGCCATACGGAAACCAGCTCCGGGGCACAGGCCTTTGTTGATAGCCATCACCTGTTTCGCTCACCTCCAGCGGTGGCTCTTCGTACTCCGGCACATCCGAGAGCACAAACAGGTTGCCCCCGTTCTTGACCACAAAGCAGAAATAGCTCTGATAAGTCTCTTGATGCCGGATCAGGTTCAGCGACACGCCAGAAGGCATGCGGGTGGCCGCTGCCACCATCGACTCCAGACTCCACCACTGCATCACGGTTCTGCTGCAGTCGGGGCGACGCCCTGCCGTATCCTCTGGGCCTTCAAGGAACTGCTCGACGCGCAGCCTTTCGATGCCGCGCAGCGCATCCCGCCGCAGCAGCGCCATGGAGTCATCACGGGCAAGGAGCTGCTGCACGCCAGGATGGTCGGCAGCACCGTAGCCATTCAGTGACTCGGCCACGGTGGCGAAAAATGCCGCCCTGGCCTGCACCAGCTCCGGCGTGCCCAGCAGCTCCATGAGGGAGCGCGGCTTTTCAAGCCGGGATGCCAAGCACTCCGGGTCATTAAGCAGCGACAGGGCGCTGCACTCGACCCCAGCAAGGTAGGTTTTCAGGAAATAGGCCAGCAACAAGCTGGCCGTGACCCCATCGGGATCAAGATGCATTGCATCCTCAACCTCGGCATACGTGTCCTGCAGCCGCCACGAACCGATGCAGACGCCAGAGGAACTGCCCACACCACTTGCGATCTCGCCCCAAATGCTCAATGCATGCAGCAGATTCGACGGACCCATTTTCACGGGCTCAGTACGCACATTCACCACCTTCGTCATTCGTCAATCTACTGGCCTGCACCATCGCAGGCCTGGTTCTTCCAGCATTGCTTTCGCCACTCCCACGGCGGTACAGGCTGCGTTCCCCCTGCAGCCCAGATGCCAAGCCCTGCAGCCCTGGCTTGAGCTTCAAAAGTCGCTGACTGGGGATTGCGGACATAGGAGCGGTTGACACGGTTTACCCATGCCATCCCGCGCCTCAACTGCTCGGCATTCACATCCAGGCCACCGACAAAGACCGTGCAGACAGATCGCCCCCAGTGGTCGGTTTCGTAGCAAGTAGCCGTCGCGCTTTGACCTCTCGCCAGAGAGACAAGCGATTGCTTGGCTGCTTGGCTGAACGGTTGCCCAGGCCTACCACCTCCATGACCGCGCTCAGGGGCATCAATGTCAGAAAGTCTGACTGTGGACTTGGAGAAATCAGCTTGCAGAATCGTCAGGCTATCGCCGTCATCGACGTGGATCACCTTGCCAGTCAATGACCATGGGGCCGCACTTGCAACCTGCCAACTCAGGGCAAGTGTGCCGCCGATCAAGATCGCGCGTACCACGACCTTCATGTCGCGGCCCCTGGTGGCGTTGCGGCTGCACGAGCCTCCATGATCTTGATTGCATCCAGAACGTCTACAGCAACGCACCTTGCCATCATTTCCTCCAGGGCCGATTTGCCAAACACAGATAGTCGAGCAGTGCGGATGAGCGAGGCCTCCCGCAGCTCACCGCGCCCAGAAGGCCCCATGGCATCGCCGAGCGACTGGTGCCAGTTTTCAGCGCAGCACAGTGCGGTGAAAGCAGTGGCACGCTCAGCCTCGTTCATGTCGGCAAGCGCCTTGCCGCGCAACGCATGTATGGCGCGCATCTCTGAGCGCGCTTGCTCGGCCCCCTCGCCCTGCCCGGAGTAGGCGTCCACCAGCCCTTTGCGATCCTGGATCGCGGAAGGGATGCAGCGCTGCAAGATCGTGTCTGGCTTCAATCTGGGCATAGCGGATCACGAGAAGGAGACGAAATTTCCCAGGTGATCCACCACCAACTCACCCTTGAATTCCCCACTCGCTATGCGAGAGGGAAGGGCGTGCATCGGAAAGACGACCATGGTCGCGTCGGACAGGCGACAGAGCGTAAAAAAGCTGAGGCCAGAGAACGAGGCTGTGTCTGTCAGCCAGATGGTCTGATTGCTTGAGCTGGAAGGAGCTTGCATCAGCAGTACCCCATGTGGCGACGTTCTGCAGCCACCTCTGCCGCGTAGTCCCGCCGTGCTTCATCCGCACGGCGCTTCGTCACCAACGCGCGCTTCTCTGCGAAGCTCAGCGCGGACACGTTGGGCACCTGAACCTTGCCGCTGCCCTTGCACTCCGTGCAGGTCACGTCATAGGCGCCGCTCAGATAGCGCTGTTGCTCATCGCCGTCCATCTCGGCCCACTCCGTGGACGTGAAGCCGTTGGAGAAGGCCGGATTTTCAACACGGCCTTCGCCTTCACAGCAGGAGCAAATAGCCCAGTGATATTTCCCGTTCATGTGCGCCCCGTTATTAGGATGCGCTATTGTCCCACACTAATTAGGCTTCTGAAAACGAATTCTGAGGGGGATCACGGCTCGAAAGTTTCGGTGGCCGTCGCTGCAGACAAGCGCACCGGCTGCGCGGGCGGGGAGGCCAAAGCCCTGCGCACCGACTCCGCTGCAACCTCGTTCAAGATGGTGCCGCACAGACCCGCAAGGGAAGTGCCAAGCACCTTTGCTTGCGCATCAAGCCAAGCTCGCGTCTCTCCAGTCACCGTTACCGGGAACCGGGACTCTTCGCTCGATGCCATTGCTGGCGTCGATCTCGACGTTGCTGCAGCCAAAACATCGACAATCGACAGCGGCCCTTCTGGGATCATCTTGATCTTTCTCCGTTGCTCACAGACCCGGCTCAGAATCCCTCTCGCGGCCCAAGTGCGCGGGGGAGGGTTTGCCCTCCGTTTCGTGGGCCACTGCTTGAGCTGCAGTGTTCACACGGTCGCGCAACGCTGCCTTCTGCTCATCCGTCAGTGCTGCAGGGCTCGCGCCAGCAATAGCCCGGTACACGTCATCCGCTGACTGCTTGTCAGCGTTCAGGCTCTTGGCAATGGCGGCATCCTCCACGGCCCGCCAATCGACCTTGGCGCCGCCGCCAGCTCGCTCGATTGCCTCTGACCCCATCTCCGCAAACGTGAGCAACGCTCCCGTGGTCATGGCCTTGAGGCTGTCCAACATTCCGGCGCGCTGGTCCTGCGCAGCCGTCCATGCAGGCGTCGCCGGGGCCATTACCTGCTTGTATGCACGAGGGTTGCCCAAGCCACCCAGGCGCACCTTCTTGACCTGGGACTCCAGGCCAAGCCTGCTCATGTCCCATTCCTTCTTCATACGCTGCCAGAGCTGGTCAGGCACGCGGTCACGATTGGCCTCAAGCGATGCCGTCATACCGGCGTCGATGCGCTCGATCACACGCTCGGGCTTGAGCACGTTGCAACGGTGGCCGAACGCGATCAGCGCTGCCCGATCTGGATAGGCCGAAGACTTGTTGAGCTTCAAGGCCATGTCACGGTCCTGGGTGATCCTCCCTGTGCGGAGGTTCTCCACGTCATAAACCGAGGTCGTCACCACGTCAAACAGTGGCGACAGCCTGATGCTCTCGGGCTTGTGCGGTGAGTCGTAAAGCAGGCCAAAGTTTTTCAAATGGGCGTCGCCGTTTCTGACCATCGTGCTCAGGCAGAAATAGTCGAAGAACCGTTGCTTGGACTCAGTGGCATTCGGTCCGCAGTAGGCTTCGATGATCGTGGCGATGTTTTCATACGAACCCTCGTACTTGTAAGAGCCGTACTCGTTGTATGTCAATCCGGCCAGGACCGACATGTCCTCGAAGCCCTTGCGCTCCCCCGTGTCCGTTCTATCGAACCTGCGAACAACAAACAAGCTGCCGTCATCGCTCAGGTGAAACTCCGGCACGTCGATGCCAGCTCGCTTGGCTGCGTCCATGCACAGAAACTCGTTTTGCGTCAGGTTCTCGTGCTGAATACTGGACGCCTTCACGATGAGATCAGACAGGCGCGCTGTGGTGTGCATGATGGCCGCAACGCCATCGCTACTGGCATCTGCGTCAGGGACCATCACCTTGGGCTGGACCCCGCTGACGCCCGATGCCAGATAGGTGTCGAGCAGGTGATCGAACAGCTCGTCAGATGCCTTCGAGCCAAGCAGTTCACGCAGGCCAACACCGGCACCAGGGCGGGTCACCTCTTCGGTGGGGTCAACGACCGTGAGCCTACCGATCTGGTCGTGGCCCACGATTGAAAGGAGCGACATGTCATCGAGCTTGCTGAAAGCCTTCCCGTAGCGCTCACGAATCTTGTGACGCAGATTGCCCTCGGGCAGATTCATCGCAAAGATGGGATGAGGCTGGCTACTGTTGTAGCTCGCCGCCCGAAGCGGCATGCCCAACGCCAGCTCTGCCTGCCTGTCTTGTGTGTCGTAGTTGAAAACGTACTGCGACTCGCGCAGCAGCTTCCCACTATGGCCCTGGGGGGTGTCCACCGCCAGGGCCTTGATCTTCCCGCGCAGAGCCTCAGCCATTGTCTAACCCAACAAGCATCTTGCGCATGCTTTCCGTGTCAGGGCGGGCATCGGTGATCTCCACCAATTTGCCCAAGGCTCCGAGCGTTGCAAAAACGATGTGCGAGCCCACGTTCTTGCCCCTCTCAAGGTCAGCGATGGTCTGCCTGCGGGTGCCCACAGCGTGGGCGAGATCGTCCTGCGTTTTGCCCAGCGCGATACGCTCCTTGCGAACCATTTGGCCGAACGTCCCGCTGTCTTGGGCACGCTTCGGCCCCTCGGGCCTGTCCGGGTTTTTGATGGTCGCTCTGATGCTCATGCTGGGCTCCTTCGCGGTGTTCCGCATGTTCGTAGTATCGAACATTTGCAAAACTGCGTCAATGTTTTGTTCGCTTAAACGAACACAACATCCACCCCATGGATCTTGGGAAGGGCTGGCCCCACGGCAGGCCGCTAGTCTTTCGGCGCCAGAAAGATTCCGAACCCAGTGACCAATCCCAACAGCAGCAACGCGGTGGACAGGATCATCAAAACGGCGCGCAGCACGAAGACGCCGAGGCCTGCCAGAGGATCAAGGCTGCTGGCCAGGGCGAAAGCGCCTACGGCCAGCAGCATGCAAACGGCCACGATTGCCGTGGCTAGTTTCAACCGGGCGAACCGGACTGGCCTCTCGCCCGGTTGGGCCGGGAAGATGCCTTTCACGCCCTTTTGCCTCGCACGAATGGCGCGATCTTTGTGGTGATCGAGGGGATGTAGATATAGGGTTTGACGCCCTTGGCTGAGGCGTCCGCTTTGATGCCAAGGGTGGCCCCCATGCCGTGCAAATGCAGCTCCGTGGCACCCTGAGTCAATGCATCCGCGAGTGCTGCGCGGCACGCGGCAATCTTTGTGGGGTGCGCATCTTTGCGATGCGCTGACGGCTCCGCAATCGCGGCAGCTTCTGCCGCACGCGGCACAAACCAATACCCGACTGCATCCTCAAATACTGTGTACTCGACTTTCATTGCTCTCCTTCAAGAAGCGTCGCGCTTACGTCCGCTGCGCCACTCTACGCATGCAACCATCATTAGAAAACACGGCGAGATCACCAAAGCGATCACCCATACCAAATCGAATATCTCGTGCATCGGAACGATGCTCGTTGGACTCTCGTCTCCCGATGCGCCACCAAAAGCGCCGATCAAGAGAAAGAAGAGCAGGGGCATGAAGCCCAGCATCAGTATCGGCAAGACGTGGCGCCGCTCGCCAAAGAAATACGTTATGGAGGTTGCCGACAACATGGCAATGCTCCACAAAGTCCAAGCCCAGCCAGGGGCGCCGACGACAACGATCCCACTGGCGAACGAACCCACCAATAGACCCATCGCAACACAGGCCGACACGACCAAGTAAACAGCCGAAAGGCCATTCAAGACACCGCTGATTGATCCGGGTCTTTTCATTGTTCTTGTCCCTGAACAAATTCCGCAGGGCGCGTCGCGCAGCTCAACATGAATGTGCTCCAACGCATCGGCCACCGAGCGGAACGACACTGCAGGGAAGGCACCAGCTCTTGCCGGGTAGACGGTCGTGTGGTCGGTCAATCGAGCTTGCTGCATGGTTCGCTCACTGCCTCAAAAGTGATCTGTGTCGGAGGCCTGCTGTCGTCAAAGACGGCAAACAGGTCAACATCGAACAGGCGGTACTGCCCACCAGGGCCACCGATGACCACGTACTCACCGGCTGGCCCAATGCAGACGGGGAACAGCGCCCCCTCAACGCCCTGGCCGTAGTATTTGGAGCTTGGACGAACGCGGGCCAGCAGCCTTTGACCGACATTCGTCAGCACGGTCTGCCGCGCTTCGATGGCGGCGAACTCTTTTCGCATTTGCTCCACGTCCACTACGCGAAGCGGCATTGGTTTCGACTCTGGCATAACTCCCTCCTGCGCTAAAGACCGACGATGCGTTCAAGGTGTCTGGGGATGACAACTGCCACGCCGCCCGCCTCCTTGCTGCGCAAGGTGACGCCCTTGCCACACACGGGGCAATTGAGCATGCCGTGCTCATTCGGCACGCCACGGCGCACATAGCGCGTGAACTCCTTGCCGCTCGCCTCGCAGCGGCTACGGCGGGCGAGGGGGATAGTAAACCCACTCATGCTGGACAGGCGGCGGCGCGAGCTGCAGAACGCCCCAGCAACTTCTGCTGAAAGTCAGGGTCGGCTCCTTTGAGATGCCAGCCAAACATACTGCCTGCCAGCATCGCCTCGCGCTGAGCTTCACTCACGCCCTCGGCTGCATTGAGTTCATCGGCAGACAAGCGGCTTTGAATTGGATAGAAGCCGGTTTCACCGCGCTTGATGGCGATGACCTTGGCATCGCATCCGTAGATGCCTTTGGTGTTGTCTGCGTAAGCAATGGGCGGCAGTCCGCGCTCAGCCAAGGCATCATCACGCACTTGATCTGCGGGGTTCTCGTAACTGGTCTTGTTCAGCATGAATCACTCCTTTGTTAGTGTGTATTATTACACACCATTAAGGAGATTCAAAGCCGTAACGGCATCTACATCGAAGGCCCAGCGCTAGGCGATGGGTCGGGCGGTAAAGCTGCTTTGCGCGCTGCGCTATCCACTCGCACCTTGAGGATTGTCCTCTGAGGCTCCGCGACAGCGTTCGGGCTGGTATCCAGCAGTGTCTTGTACACGGCCTCTGGGGCCTCTCTTTGTTCGCCAATAGCCCTGGAAATCGCTGCATCTTCGACCGCTCTCCAGTCCACCTTTGAGGCGCTTCCAGACTGCTGAATCGCCTCAACGCCGATCTCAGCAAACGCAAGTCTTGTTCCCGTGGCAGTTGCTCGCATTGCATCCAGCTTTGACGCTCGCAGCTCCTGCTCAGCGCTCCACGGCGCGGGGCGCGGGGTGAGGGCTTCCTTGTAGCCTTTGCTGCCGGTCAACACCGATAGGCGCACCTGAAAATCACGAGCTGCATCAGTGAGGCGTTCTTTCACAGACCTGGGCCGAGGGGTGGCCATCCGCTCGAAGATTTCGCGGATTGGCCGATCATCCGGGGGCAGGCGATTCAGATGGTTCTCGCCATCGCGTATTTCACGCTCGCCGTAGATGCCCGAAACTGCACTCGCATGATTCCAAGAACGCGAGTTCGCGGCGCCATAGTCCAGCTCCACACCTTGCTTATCAGCAAGCAGCTTCATAAACGTCTGCAGGGCACGGCCATTACCCTCGGGAAATGGGTGTATGTGATTAGCTTCAATGAAAATATCTACCAATGCCTCTCTCTTTTGGTCAAAAGAAAGATTCTTGGCGTGGACAAATTCAGCCGTTTTTTCCTCCAGGGCTGACCATTTATCCAGCAACTGGTCTGGATTGGCAAAGACACTAAAATAACCCTTTTTTAGGCTCAGCTCCTTGGCAAGCGGTATCGTTCGCAGCTCACCCGCCCATTCATAAATATCACCAAGCTGGTATTTATGAATGGCTCTAAGTGTTTCCAGGCCAAAACCATTTTCGGCAAGCGCAACCTTGCCACTTAGTATTTCAACCTGCTTATTCTGGGAAACGCTGTACTCTATCGAATCAAGCAATGCCGGGTCTTTAATGCCGAGCTTGTTGTCAAAAACACCGTCCTTGTTTATGTATTGATTTGACACCGCAGCCCACTATACCCACGCGCGGGACGCAATAAATCCATCAAGCGACTGGTGGGCCTTGACCCACTCACACAACTCAGCCACGGCCTGGGAGCCGGTCACACGGCCAGCGATGACAGCATTTTTGATTGCAATGCTGGTTGAATCGGGACTCATGCCCTCCAGCGCCAAAATCGACTCGGAGTGGTGGAATGCATCCGCGAGACTGGCACTTGCGGGGTTCAAGGTGGTCATAAATCACTCCAAATAGTCTAGGACAAGAGCCTACCACTATTGATGCACACTAATTAGCCTTGGTTCCCTTGGCTACAAATTTTTCAGCCTTCTCTCTTGGCAAGGCGTAGTAAGCCATGCGCCCCACGGCCACATCCACCCAGTCTCCTCCCAAAGCCTCATGCGACAACATTGAGCGCAGCACCAGGGTGGCAAAGGCATGCTCTGCCATGCCATGTGGGTAGAACACCGCAAACCAGTCGGGGAAGAGGACGCGCTGCCCACTGCCGTCCTCTCCAGCGTTCTCGATGGTGAAGGGGAGGGCCAGAACACCCGGCATCGCTTTGATCTTGCTGCTGGGCAGGGTATCGGCAACCCAGTAGGCGATGTTCTCGAACTCGCCTTCGGGTATCTCGATCAGCAAAAGCAGCTTGCCGTCGCCCCACACGATCCCTTGGGCCAGCTCCACATCCTTGCCATCCTCGCCCAGGCAGGGCGTGTCGATCACCCGAACACGCGGGGCGAAGTGCAGCAGCAGCGCAACCATCTCCATAGCGCCCGGTACGTCCTTCGCCTGCAGGGTGTTGCGGCCCATGGCCCGCAACACTGAGGCCGCTTCGCCGAACTCCCAATCGCCGCACATGGCGGCGTCTGTGAGTGTTGCGATCTCTTCCCGGATCGCATCAGCGCGCATAGCCCCGCCCATCACATGCACTGCAAATTGCCCACCACCAGTTTGGTCACTTGGGTGGACTTCTGCATCATCGCGTCGGTGAACACGTCCTTGCTGATCTGCACCTTCATGTTGGCGGTGTAACCGGGCTGCATGATGGCTTCACTGCGCACAAGCATACCGGCATCATTCAACAGGTTGACGTTGAACATAATCATTCCCTTGCAGCTCTTGTTGTAAGAGTAATGTCCCGTCAGCTTGTCGATGAATTTCGATGCGGCAGGGCCTGGAATACCAGAACCCTCGCCCTTGCCATAACGCACATCAATATCGAATCCGGCAGGCATACCGCTTTTATCCACAGTCTGCTTGCCATAGAGCATTTCCGTCCAGCCAGAATTCATCTTCTTATTCGTGTCTTCGGCCCATTGATCGTAGCCAGCGCAGCCCACAACGACCGACGCGACCAAGCAAATTGAGGCCAATTTGAAAAATTTATTCATGATTTTAAGAAACGTAATTATCAGAAACAAGCAACCAATCGAGAGAGCCAACGCCGGGATTTATAATATCCAGATGATTTGAGCCATCGTAAATTTCAGGGCGCAAATCCGGGGACTCCTTACGAACCGAGCGCAATATATTATTTAATGCCCACTGAACATCGTCCTTCAGGGAAGACAAGTCAGGATTTGAGTAGTCAACATTAATAACACCGGAAAGTGCGCCCGCGACCAACCGAACCACCATCTGACCATCAGAACGCTGCAACCTGATAACTCGCGTGTGCAACACCTCAGCAGCGGTGAATTTACGCGCCGTAGCTTCTTCAAGCAATTTTATTGACATATCAATATCCACTTGTTTACAAAACTTGGCAGGTAATAGCCGACTGATATTTCACCACAGCATTACCCACGGACAGCTCCGAAGCTGCGCCGACCAGCAGCGTGGTCTTCTTGCCCGTCTTCTTGAAATACGAGGCGTCGTCGGTATTCGCCTGCTCGTCCACGTCGAGCACGTTCAGCTTGCTCGCCATGCGCTTGCCCGACTGGGATGCAAGGTAGACGGCGGCTTTCACCTCCCCCGCCCCCTCGCTCACAAGCGCGGCCACAACCGTATCCCCAAACAGCGATGGCTTGTACCCGGCCCGTGCTGGCAGATACACCCCATCTGGCCCCTTCGCCAATCCAAGCGCCAGGAACTGGCCCTCTATGGCCTTGGGCGAGAGCTTGGTCCCGCTCTTGCACAGCAAGATGGCTTCGAGCTGGCTACGGGCCTGAGCAGCCTGCGGGCCTGCATCCAGCAACGGCACGGGCATCTGCGCCGAGGCGCTGAGGACCGAGAACAGTCCGCTCAGGATCAGCAGTAATTTTTTCTGCATAACGTGTTGCCCAGGTCAGCGGAACGAAACAATCGCACGACGATTGGCAGCACGCCCCTCGGGCGTGTCGTTGCTCGCGTAGTACACCCCAGACTGCTCCTTGACGCGGATTGACTGCGCCGGGATGCCTTCCTTCACCAGCATGTCTTTCACGAGCTGCGCGCGAGCAAGCGCTATGCGCTTATTGATCGCGGCACTGCCGGTGTTGTCGGTGTAGCCGACGATTTCGATGGCAGAGGCAGATCGAGCGCGCGCCAGAATCTCGGCCTTGCGCGAAGCAGGCTGCGCCACCGAGGTGCTCCCAGTGTCAAAGCCAACGGATGCTGTGTCATCACCATCGACAGATGGCGCCCTGCGGTTGCCCAATTTCCATTCGGCATCCCGCAGCCGCTCACGCAGTTCGCGGTTCTCCGCTTCCAGCGCCTGGACGCGGGCCGCAAGCACTTGCGGCTCAGCACCCTGGCCACCGGCAAGGGGAGCGGCGACCACAGGCGCAATTGGCACCGGCACGGGGACCGTGTAGGGCGCCTCGGGCGTCCCTTCACCGATGACTCGATACCCGGCCATCAGGCTCGGGTGCCCTGCAATCCCCAGGACGGCGATAGCGATCAGCCGATATTTCATCTCAACCTCCTATTACGTGTACTGAATAACTCGAATCCGCACAAATGCCTTTATCGTGAACCGCACAATTGCGATCCACAGATAACCAAAAATCAGCATCAAAATCACATTCAACCCAGCAACCTGAATGCGGACACCCAGTTGAAGATTGGGAATGAGGACCGCAGGAACCCAAAACATAACCAGGGCCACGAGCGGAATAGTCATGGTTTTTTGAATGAGCATTGGAACGTCATCACGAAATTCCCTCGTCTTGACGCCATACCAAATGACCGCCACGAGATAACCGGGAATGCAGAGGAATGCGCCGATCAGGACGGTCAATGCCATTGAGCCGATGCCACCCAGGAACCCGCCATGCTTGGCCGCGCCGACCATGCCAAAGGTCTGCAGGCCCACACCAAAGATGAATGAACCGAAGATCAGCAGCAGCGGCCCGCCGCACAGCAGCAGCAGCATCACGGCCCTCGGGCTGATCGTGCCGCGCTCAGACGGCACCCCATAGCTCACATGCGGCTGGCGGGCGCGCGCCCGCGCAGGGCGCCTAATCCTTCTCGTCATCTCGATTTCTCCTGTTTGCCTCGTGCCGCTACTGCGGCTTCAAAAAGCTCTGCGTCCTCGCGTCGGGCGCGGCCCGCGATCTGGGCGTAGAGCAGGGTGGTTTTCGGGTTGGCATGCCCCAGCTCCTGCTGAGTGGTTTCCAAGCGCGCTCCCGCCTCCAGGCGATGCGTCGCCGAGGTGTGACGAAACCAGTGGACACTCATGCGGCGCAGCTCATCAGCGACGTGGGGATCGTCGCTGGCACTGGCTGCAGCCTTGCAAAGCTCGCTCACGAGCTTGTGCAGCATTCGCGACGAGATGGGCGTAGTAGCCCGATCCTTGCCTCGCACATGAGGAATCAAGGGCATCGGGTCATCGGGTGTCGGCCAAGGCGGGACACCCATGGCCTCACGAAAGCGCATCAGCTCGCGCCCCAGCGTGTTGCTCACCGTGACACGGCGAATCTTCGCGCCTTTGCCCAGCACCCTGAGCTGCCATCCGTCAGAGTCACGCACCACGTCAGCCATACGGCCCGCAACTGCCTCTTTGCTGCGAATGCCGGTGTAATAGAGCAGGGCACAGACCCACCGATTGCGCGCGGCGACAAGTCGCTTGTGCGGCGCAATGGGCAGCTCTTGAGGGCGCAGCCACTCCCACAGGTACTTGCTCCCCTCTTGGGATAGCACCTTGTCCGCTGCATCGCGCTCCACGACCTCGGGCACCTCCGTCAGCGCGAACACATTGCTCCGCACATATCCCGCCGTCATCAGGTATTGGAAAAGCTGGCTCAAGACCGTCCGCGAGAAAACAAAGCCCTGCGCGGACAGTGGCCGCTTGAGTGTCTGGCTCTTGTACAAGGGCTCGGCCAGCTTGCCCACCTCATTGCGCGGGATCAGCAAGCTCACATCCGGGCTGCGCAGGGAATCAAGATGCGCCTGCGCGTCTGTCACCGTCATTTCGGCCAGGGTCTTCTCGGTCCTGGCGAGCCAAACCAACAGGCGCTCGCCGATTCGGCGGTAGGTTCTTTGCGTGTGAATGGAACGCGACCCGCGCGCCTGCAGCCAGATCGCCACCGCGTCTGCATCACCACGAGCGCCCAAAACAGACAGCCCGCCTTCGCTAAGCGATGCGGGCATGGGCGCAGACTCATGTACAGGCAGGTTCATAGTGATCCAGTCAGCATAACAGAGGAAGGGTTTTTCACTGATAAATTCATGCCATAAACGTGCTTTTGCAACAATCGACAAAATTGCATCGTTACGGTTATTAACTTTTTTGCGCCAAAGGAGCACCGCTCAGCGGCCACCCATGCCCGGTTGCCACTCAGCGAGCATCTTTTCCAGAGGCGGGAGGTCGGCGCGGAGCACGCGGATGGAATACTCCAGCTCAGCGACGTGCGCACTGAACAGGCGGGGCCACAGAGGATCGCCACGCGCAATCCTTTCCATCGGCCCCTTGCGCTCACGCTTGCCAAGAAGGTATTCCGGCTGCGTGGCCCGCTCAGCGAACGCCTTCTGGTTGGCCTCAAGCTGGGCGCGCAGCGTCCGCACCACGTACTCAAGACCCTTCGGGGACACCTCCAGCGGCTCGAACTGGACGCCTGCACAGGAGGCAGTCTGCCAGCCATGTCCTGGGCGCTGGTAGCCGTGATGAGCCATGGTTCCACGGACAACCGCAATCCCCCTCATGCAGCACGGGCACGTCTTCTCGATGCGATTGGGATTCACGGGCTTGGCGGGTGCGTCGCTCGCGACCCTGCCTTTCACCACCTTGTCTTTGAGCGACGCCACCAACAGGGACAGCGGCAGCACCTCGTCACAGAAAGCCCGCATCGCATCAACAGCGGGGCCAGTTGCCTTCGTCTTGGCGACTTTCTTGGCCGTCGAAATCACGTCATGCAGGCCCATCACAAGAACGCCGTTGTAGAGGTCTTGCAGATCCTTGGAAAGTTCAGCGTACCGCCCGTGGAAATGCGGCTCGTTCACTAGGCGCGGCCACGTCTCATATACTGCGCGGGAGAGCGTGTCTTTGGCATCCTTCCATGCCGTGTTGCGGATCGACCCTGCAGCGTCACCATCAAGAATGACTTCCAGGGCCGCGTCAAAGCTGCGCGTGTTGCGCAGGGCGCCGCGCACCAGGGGGAAGGACTCAGGGGTCATTTCGCTCATGGTGCTGCCTTCAACGACGATCTTGCTTTGCCAGCTCTTCTGCGAAAACGCGCTCATAGAGCGAGCGCTGCTCAGGGGTCAACGTGCGCAGGAGCTGGTTCAGCACCTCCATACCTGCGAAGGCCTTCTGGAACTCCGACTTGCCAGCCTCCAAGGCCTTCACCTCTTTGGAAATGGCGAGACGGTACATCAGCAGACCCACCTCACCCCAGGTGGGCGTCATGTCGTAGGCTACTTCAGCTTGGTCGGTGGTGGCATTGGCACTGGTCATGGGTAACTCCTTGATTTAGAACGCTTTTTCAGAATTTCAGGTTTTCGACCTTTCTGCCCGTTTACAACTTCTGTCTGGTAAACGGCCCAAAACGACCCTTCAAACCCGCCCTAGCCCCTTGGCTCTTGGTGCTGATAATAGCAGTTATCAGCACATCGTCAAGCACTTTTGTACTGATATGTACGATATACGTTCATGTATTTACGCTGTTTTCCAAAAACAGGCGCTACAATCGCATTTGCAGATAGAGAGAAATTTGCAGGATCAATGAGAATGTGACTGCTGCCGCGCCCCGACGCACAGCACCGATGCGGCACCCAAAAGACACCAACACAGCACAGAAAGGCGCTTGCATGTCCACCCCTGCAGAGAGTGAAATTCAGAGCGCACTTGAGGCCTACCCTGCATATAAGGATGGCTCGGCATACGAGCGAACAAAGATTTGCTGCGAGGTTTTGGCAAGGCTTGGAGAGCGAATTCCTTCCTGGCTGGTGATCCGTGGACACATCAAAAAAGGATCTGCCACCGACATAAACCGTGGCATCAAAGACTTCCGTGAAGAACAGGGAGTCAGGCTGCAGCGGCTACACCAACGGCCCGAGGGCCTGCCTGACGCCTTGACCCAGCCGATGCAGGCCCTATGGCACGCAGCGCTGACAGAAGCACGCTCAGACTTCGAGGAACAGCGTGAAGCCCTGCTGGCCGAGCAGATGGAATCGGATCGCGCCCTCAATGTGGCCATGGGCGAGCTGGAAGCCAAAACCACAGCGCTGACGCATGCCGAGCAACGAACAGCCGAACTCCAAGCCGAGTTGGAAAGGGAGCGCGAACGAGGCAACACGGAGAGGGCCGCACGCGAACAGGCAGAGCGCATGGCAGCACAGAACATCGCCGATCTGGGCCAACAACGCCGGGAAATGTCCCAAGTGATTGCAGCCAACACGCAGGAGCTGCACACACTCACAACCAGGCTAGACGACGAGCGCCGACGCGCAATGCGAGAGATCGACACAGCACGCCAACAAGTCGCGCTGGCCCGCCAGGAGGGCCTGCAGGAAGGTGAGCAGAAGGCGGCGAAGCTGGAGACGACCCTGCGGCGCGAAGTCGCTGACGCTCGCATGGAGCATGCCCAGGCGATGCGACGGTTCAACGAGCTGGCCGAGGCCAACACCAGCCTGCGCGCAGACCACGCCCAGGCGATGCAAAGAAACGCGGAGCTGGCCGAAGCCAATGCAGCCTTGCGCGCGCTGCTGAGCAAGGAAAAGCACCATCCTCTAGCGGCACCCAGGAAACCAGCGGGAAAGGCACTCCCTGGCCGTGCACGCAAACTCAAGCGGCCAAGACCACTGGCGCCGTGAGCATGGTGCCGCTGCCGTGGCGATGAAACGTGCACTTTTGATCGACAATCGAGCAGCCGTGACCCGAGGTCGGGTCACAGGATGACCCGGTAACGCCGTTCCGCCGTGGTGCAGAATCGAGCAAACATGCTCGGTTATCGGCCAGAAGTGACCCGAGGTCGGGTCACGGAATGACCCGGCAGCGTCATTGCTGTATTCTTATACAGTGCAAATGATCGTCTACCAAATGCGCGAGCGCGGCCAGCGCAAACAACCCACCCAGATCATCAAAGCCGGTGGCATCAAAGGCTGGTTGCACTTCCGACCCGCCCCGGTAGACGACTACTCGCAAGTCGTGAACATGCAGGCATTCCTCACCGATGGTCAGACCGGGCGAGAACTGCTGCTTTGCCTCACCAGGGCAAGAGTGCGGATTGACGGCGTTATGCAGATCGCGGGCACTGAATACTTTTTGCGCGGGCGCAAGGGCCGAGCAGACAGGTGGCCGCAGTCCTGGCTTTGCGTCCCAGAGGGTCAGGAAGCGGAAGCCATGCGACGCATCGGCCTCATCCCGGTGCGGCCAAGTGCGACGGGGTTCACGGACGAAGACGATGAATGAACTCCCGCATCGGAGGCTTCAAACTAGGGCTTTTCGGCCCAACACTAGCCGCCAAAGTGAAAGGCCCGCACAAGGCGGGCCAGTGTCTCGCATATCAAAAAACAATCGCTTGCGTTAAGTGTTGGTTGGGTAGAGACACAGTAAAGACTGTGTTCCATGATTCCCTACGAGACAAGAAATATTAGCACGGAAGCCACTCGCTGGATGAGTCCTCGCCTCGTGACTTGAGACGCCGATCACACATCCTTGAAGCGGTAGCTCTCTTCGCAAGCTGCCGAACAGCAGCCGCTGTACCGCAGCGTCAGATACACCTCATCGTAGAACGCCACAGGCTGGCCGCAGCCATTCAGGCAAGTGCTGTGCCTGGACAGCCATTCCTGCCGCTGGACAGCCGCCTGCCGTGCCTCCTGGGCCTGCTTGCGGGCCTTGGCTCGCTCTGCAGGCGTCCTGGGCTTGTAAGGGCCAAATCGCCCGTGCAAAAGGCCTGCCACGTCGATCCTCGCTACTCGGCCCGCTCCAGGGGGTGGAGCTGCCAAAACTCGTCCGGGGAAATCTCCAACGCACTCAGGCCGTAATGCCTTTCGAGGGCTGGCACCACCTTCGCAGCGAATGCCTCGCGGACAGCAGGCGCACCATGAAACACTGAGCCAGCGCACTCGAAGAACAGTGCTCCATCCAGGCCGAACACATCAACACTCACCAGGGCGCCAATCGCATCCAAGGCCGCGTCATGATGGTGGCCGTAGGGCACCCGGAGAAAGCCATACCCCCTGCGCTTCGGGACCAGAACCTGAAAACCGCTGGATACCCAGCACCAAAGAAGCTGCTTGGCATCGGTCATTTCAAGAGTCCCACTTGCAATTGGTTTGCAGCAGCTCGATCCGTTACCAGTTGAGTTGCCCCGATGGCTGCTGCAGAGCGGCGCTGAGAACATCAAGCTCATCCCGCTCTTCATCGAGTCCGTATGCCTTGGCAGCGTCGGCATTGGTCCACTTCCGTTGAACATTGGAAATCTCAGCTCGTTCGGCGACAACCGCAGCCCGCCGTGACTCGATAGCCTCGACAAGGCGCGTTCGTTGGTTCTGAGTGATTTGCATATCCGCTTAACCCTTGACTAAATTGCTGTGCAATTAATCCTGATTATAGTCATTTGCTACACACGAATAAGGCGCCGTTTCAACCGCAGGTTGTGAGGCGCAAAGGCCGTGCGGCCAGGAGCACCCCCGCCCTTCACCCAACACCGCCAGGATTCCGGGCACTATGGACAAGCCTGCAGCTTGCCCACAGCAAGACCCTGACGCGCTTCGCCATGGAGCGATGGACAACGCTCGCGTTGCCCACACCCCACAGCTCTGCCTTGCCTCTCGCTGACGCGCCTCACCATGGACATGATGGACAACGCAAGCGTTGCCCACATGCCCACAGCTCAGCCTTGCCCTACTCTTTCAATTTTTTCAGGGAGATGGAAGGCAAGCGCTACGCGCAGTCACCCAGGCACGGACTCCCAGATCAGCCACAAGCCCAACAAACAGCCCAACATGAATGCGACTACACACGCAACGAAGATCGCAAAGCGTTGCGTCCGGGTTTGATAGGCGAACCGAATGTTCACCGCGATGGCGAGAAGACAGGCCATGAAAAGCCCTGCCAGCACCCCTGGCCAAGCATCAAGAATCACCGCCGACATAGGCTTGATGTAATCGGCAATCGACAGATCGGGTGCGCCCATTGCCGCCGCCTGGAGCTGCTTGAGCACCCAAAGAATCAGCGGGCCACACGCGAAGGAGCCGATGAGCCAAGTAATGGGCACCTGGGCGACTTCTCGCTGATGGGAATGCTTGTGCATGTCAGTGCTCGATTTCTTTTTCTGTAGCCACAATTGATGCGCTTTATGCTTGAGCTTCGTCCAGGCTGGCCGCAGCCTCATCAATGCCATCAAGGGCAACATCCAGGGCGCTCACGGCCTCGTCCATCTTCTGCCCCCCGCTCCCCTGCTGTAGGCTGTCAGGCAAATTGACGAACGCCTCTTGCTCTTCATCACGCACCGATTCAATGCGCTCGCGCAGCACCTGCAGCTCATCTAGGATGGTCTGAATAGCGTCGCGCCGTCGCTTGTTCATTGCGACACTGGACCAATGCCAGGGGATGCCTTGACACTGCCAAACGGAGACTCAACGCCAAGGGCATCGAATTTCCGCTGTCGCGCACTGGCTGTGTATTGCTCGGCCAAACGGGGGTCCGCCGACACACGTTGCACAAGCACCCGCAGCTCAGTCAGTCGCTCGGCGCTCGGGCTTGGATAGGCCTCGCGCCACTCGTCCACCAACAACGACACCTGGGGGGTGTTCAAGGCCTCCAGGCGCTCCAGAAGCATGCCCTGCTGCGCAGTGCGCTCTGCCTGCTCCGATTGCCCCACCACCATGAACGCCGTCAGCGCAATCGCCGCTATCACCACCAAAACTTTCAACATCTCCACTCCCACTATTTCGAGTAAATATCTTGCAGATAGCTGCTGTAGTGCGAGCACTGCGACACGAGAATGACCCTGCTGTCAGCGGCGCCGTTACGGTCGGGATTGCTTGCATCGGCGCATTCGCGGCATGCCCTCATGTACGCATTGAGAGCATCCGCCGCCGCTTCGAGCTTAGCTGCAGCAGCCAGCCCTGCCTTCTTGCGACTGGCCTCCAGAGAGGCCTGCGTGCTGCGCGCCATCGCTAGTCCAGGCCGTAGGCCGTAGCAAAAGCGGCTTGACTGGGGTAGGTCTCACGCTCGCGATCAAGCAACCCGTAGCTGACGGTCAGTCCGCCATCCACCTCAACGACCTCGATTTTCCTCGGTTCGTTGCCAGCAGCCTCGACATTGCCAAAGAAGCTGATGCTCAGACCGGAGCCTTCCCCGTAGGCGATGGCGACATTGTTGATGTGGCTCATTGCATTGCAGACAGCCACAGCCTGCGATTGATTCAAGATACGTTGGTGGGCCATGCTGTTCCTGTGAATGAAGCGATGGCCCTATTATTGCGCACTAATTGGCCTTTTAGTACACACTAATAAAGATTTTTTGCGCTTGCGTGCGCCCTGCCCACTCCGACCACCGGGTGGTCTAAGCCCGCGCCGGAATGGGCAGGACTACTGCCTAAGCGCTTGGGCTGGCCGACAACTCGTCATCTTCTGGCTGAATGCGCGTTCCAGCCGTTTCAAGGCCGCTCACCTTGATCCTAGCCATGCGTGCAATGTCCGCGTAGTCGTCCAGGGTGGGCTCGTCGCCGTTGACCGAATGCAGGTGCAGCGAAAAGAAGCGTCGCTCACCTTCCTCGAAGTAGGCCCGATCCTCTTTCGGGGTGGTGGTGGAGAACCACATGCGCTCCTGCAGTTGGGTACTGGAAGGCTCGGAAAAGCCGAAGTCTTGAACAAGCCGTTTCAGCTCGTCAAAATCCACGTCTTCGCGCTCGCGCTCGTAGCCACGGTACGCGACCTCACCAGCGTCGGCGGATTCGTCAGTCACCACCTCGAATGTGATGGAAACGGTGTAGTTTGTGCTCATAAAGTTCCTTGCGGGTACGGTGTAACGGTCACATGCCAGGGGTCGGAGAATCGCAGTGTTCGACCTTCATGGTCTTCCACAGAGCCCGGTCGATCATGAAATCGTCGGCCACACTGCTGACGCGAGACGTGTACGCAGCCACTTCCTCGGCCTCAATGTCCACCCAGCCCAAGTCGAAGTCGAATCGCGAACTCGCGTTCTTGATCTTGCCGTCCACCACCTCGCCATGCATCAGGACAAGCTGCTGGCCTTCGTCCATTTCGAGATACCACGCATCACCATCCAGCACTACGGCAGTTCCCTCGTCCTGGCTGGACAGGTAGCCCGCAAGGCGGTTCTCTTCCTCGCATAAGTTGGCCCAGGCAGCGCCCACCTCGCCAGGGGCATCGGCGAACACACGATCAGTCCTGATCGGAAAAGACGGCGCCGGAGTACGCTCAATCGCAACACGCATGGAGACGGCCACCGCCGCGTCAGACACATTGAGAATGCGGTCTGCGTCAGGGGTGAATGGATCTCCGTTGATGCTGACCACGCCGCCCGTAGATGCGCTTACGCGAATGGCCCTGCCATCGGGAGTGGTCATCGTGCTACGCACCCACTCCTTGGCCTGGGCTTGCACCCAATCCCCCAGCGTTGCACCCATCGCACCGGCCACTCGTTGCGCGAGAGCCTGCGCCTCGGGCTGGGTCCGCGCCTCGGTAACGGGCATCTTGGCTTTCAGTGCGTCGAATGAGGCTATAGCCGCATCAAGCGCGCCGATCACGGACCTGCGAGGCATGACCTCCCCCTCAACAAGCACATCGTCGCCTCGGCCCAGCTTCGCATAGGCCAGGACCATGGCCGCACCTGGGGGCGCATCCAGAACAACGTGCAAGGCCAGCCCATCGGGGTCGGTTCGCTTGAAACGCGCCCGCACTGTGCCGTCGTCAAGAGTTTCGACTGCCCCGCCAAACTCCAGTTCAACGTCCTCGCCATACTCGCGGAGCTTGCCCAGTGCGAAATCAGCTTTGATGATCTCGGGTTCCATGGATGCATTGATGGACGCTGTGACATCCTTCAATGCCTGAATCTGCACCCGCCAACGCGGGTCTTGGCCAGCGGGCAGGCTTGTATCAAGACTGGCGCCCTGCCCCTCGGCCAAAGCCAATAGCACAGAAGCGTCCTGCAGCTTGTGATGAGCCTCGTGAACACCGTGCAGAGCGAGCTTGCAATGCACCAACGCCTGAACGATCCGGCTGTTGGTGATGACTGGATCAGCATGCTCGTGCTGATCGCGAAGCGCTTCCAGGCGCTCCACACTCGCACGGAGCACCTGATCGGAGTGCATCTCACCCATGGCGATCTTCGCCAGATCACTGGCAAGCGACTTGTTGGCTTGGTCCATATTGCCCCCTGGTTGTTTGTTGCGATTGATTGCTCAGGATTTACGGTGCAGGATCGGCATCGTCAAATTGGCGCTCGAAATCCTCGAATGGAACGCGCCCCTCAACCACATCGCGCAAGGCATTCAGCTCATCCGCTTTCAGCTCCCGAAAGGCCGTCTCACGCACGGTCTGCGGTTCCTCATAGCCAGGGGCCTTCTCGCCCTTGGCATTGACGAGCCACGCATCGCCTTCGCCCTGGTGGTATCCAGGCTCAAACCCGTTGGTCGGCACGACATAGCGGAACTCGCCATCTGCGATGCCTGAGTACCCGTCCTCCGCGAGATACACATCACTCAGCGCAGCGCGCATGTCGATCACCCCATCTTTCTCCAGGGAGGGGGGATCGCTCGTGATGCCGTGGCCAGCGATGTTGCCGTTCAAGTCATAGATCGGGAAAGCAACTTCCCCCTCGGCGATGTGATTAGCGGCATCCTGCAGGCTCCTGGCGACCTCAGACACCGGATCGTCTCGATAAGCGTCGTTGCCCAGCTCGCACTCCAGGAATATGCGAACCCCCCCTTCGGGAAGCTCTGGCAACTTTGGCTCGTTGTCCAGAACCACCAACTGGCCGACCTTGTTGCCATTCAAGTCCCGCAACGGGGAATCAGCGGGGGCGTCTGCCCACAACTCCGACACCTTGTCGGAGGCGCTGCGGATGATCCGCGCAGATTCAGCCTCGCGCCCTGTGTCCACAAATGCTGCGTTGCTGGTGTTCTCAATGGTCACCACCACATAGCGAACGGGGCCACGTTCCTTGTCAGCCCGCTCCAAGGCCTCCACAGCAGATTGGAAGTTTTCATTCGCCAGCTCCTTCACCCGCTGCGGGTTCAGCGGCACCTTGTAGCTGCCGTTCAGACTGTTGTTGGCGCCCGACTCGAACACCAAGCCCACAGTGGTTCCACGAGGGTCGTACATGAATTTCGGCTCCAGAACGCCTGGAATCTCGCGGGCCAACAAGACGATCTTCATCTCCACATCGTCACGCACGCGCTCCTGGGCTTTGCTCAAGCCGCTTTCGCCCACGCTGATCTGCGCCAGACGTTGGTGCTGCACTGCCATCTCGTGGAGACGGTCGTTCAAATCAAGCGCCGCATCCACCTGCAGGGTGTCTTTGGACTGGTAGTGCAGCAGCTCGATAAATTCACGCTGCTCGGGCGTCAGACCATTCAGCCGGTACTGCCTGACCTTGGCAGCGTCATCCATCCCGTGGCGATTCGCATCAAGCAGCTTTTCCACATCGGGATGATTGCCCCAGGTCGCAGGCGTTGCCTTCTGCAACTCACGCAACTGGGACACCTCGCTTTGCGGAATGGTGATGCCGATCATCTGCGCGCCATTGCGTTCGCCAATGTCCCAAGCTGGCGAAAACCCTTGTGCGCGCAGGCGCCCCCACATCGTTTCCGCCGTGTCCCGATACGCATTGGGCAAGTCGTACACCCGCTCGCGGTCTGCTGAGTTGGCGGCGGGCTGTTCTTTGTTTTCCATGGTCAATCCTTCATTTACCCAGTTCTGCGACATGCGCTTGGCAGTTGCCAGCGCATCGTCCGCGTCGTTTGTGTAGTACGCAATCGCTTCCTGCCTTTCCTCGCACCATGCCCTGCCTTTGTCAGGGTAGCGCTCGGAAAGCCTGTACAGGTTGACCGTGACGCGCCACTCTCCATCGGAGTGCAGCGCAGTCATGCCTGGCAGTTCTTTGATCGCGTCTCTTGTCGCCTTGATAGAAGCCATTTTTGATTCCAAACGGTGCAGCGCTTACGGCGCTGGTCCACCAACTTCAATGTCGCTGTACTGGCCGTCCAACGCCACATCCAGCTCGAAGCCGTCCAGCGCGATCTCATCGTCGCCCTGATCCTGGGCGGCGCCCGCACTCACTGCCTGCGTCGCCTCGTCGCCCAACCGGAGGCCCCCAAAGTCGATCTCCACGTCCTCATCGGCAGCTTGAGCAGCCGGTGACGGGGCAACAGGCGCAGGCATCGGCCACACCACCCCACCGCCCTCTGGCGCTGCGGGCGGTGGGGTGGCAACGGGAGCGGCAGCGGGCATCGGCCACGCCACATGCCCACCCCCTGCCGTGGAAGTCGGTTCCGCAACAGGCTGTTGCGTGACTGCGGGCTTGATCGGCGCAAAGTTCGGCAGCTCACCCTTGATGATCTTTTTGAGGTCAATGCCCTGTTGACGCTTCGCATTGGGGTCCGCTGCGCCAAGTGCGTTATCGGAAAGGTGCCCTTCAACAATTGCGCGCAGCTCCGGGTCGAAGTCAAAGACTGCGTTGTAGATTTTCTCGGCGTCGCGAGCTGCCTTGAAGATCGCAGAACGGTCCTCTTTCAAGAGCTTGATGTAGTCATCAAGGTAGGCCGCGTGGTCTTGCAGACCACCCTCAACGCCCAATGCGGCGCAGATCATGGCCGACGCCATCTCGGCGCGCAGTTCTTCCCACACATACTCGGGCGAGTCGCGCTTGGCATCCTCAACGCCGCGATTGAGCCGGGATTCGTGCCCAGTCCAATGCGCGATCTCGTGGATGACAGTGCGGTAGTAGTCACCTGGGGTCTTGAAGTGACCGCGAGGCGGCACCGTGATTTCGTCGCCCGCAGGATCGTAGAAGGCTCTATTGACCAAAGCGCCCTTGGCTGCACGGGTCAGCTCACGATGCTCAATCACAGCGCCGGTTGCCTGGATCAGGCGCTCTGCATGCTCATTGGCATTGAACGGGCGCCGCTCTTTCATGGGCGGCATGCCAACCACGTCAGCCCCGTTGAACACCAGGGCATAGATGGGCCTTGGCCGCTCCACCCTGGCCGTAGCCTCCAAGTCATCGACCGGAGCCCACTGATACGAATCGTGGCCACGGAACCTGCTGCCCGTGACACGCGCATTCTGCGCCGCCTCAATAGTGTCCGCTTCCTTCATCCAGCCGAGGCGTCCATAGGCGGCATATTTGCCGCTCTTGAGCTGGTAGACAGCTTCGACAGCAGGCTTGTCTGTCCCTGCAGACCACTCCACATCCTTGGGCTTGGACTCAGGGAATTGCCAGAACATCACCGCCTCCGATACCGCGCCCTTGCGGATCGAAAGCCCTGCCTGCTTGGCCTGATTGAATGTCAGCCAGCGCGGGTCAGCCGAGTCGCGTGCGAGCTGGCCCATGAGCAGGTTCACGGCATTGGCGCCGCGATACTCGCGGCCCTGCTTGCCTTTCTGCGGCGTGTAGGGATTGAACGCCTTGGTCAACCCGCGATCCCAGCTCGCCTCCCACGGCTTCATGCCCTCCGTTTCCATCAGTTCGATGACCTTGTTGGTCACGTCCTGGGTGAAGTTCGGGCGTGGCTTCTTTTCGTCCATGCATCAACCTCCTGCAGCCACGAGCTGCTGGCCGTCGAAGATCACGTTGCGCTGGTACTCGGCAACGATCTCGTCCAGAAAGTCCTGCGGAACCGCGTCTTCGCGCTCGGCAATCGTCACGTCGATTTCATCGTTCATGGCATCCTCACTTGTCCTCGAAAAAGAAAGAAACCTTGCCCGTTGGGTCCAGGCGCAGGCCTGCGGCGAATTTCTTCTTGGCAGCAGACGTGAACCCACTTACTGGAGCCAATGAGCCCGTGCGGATCAGCGTCGATGCCTCACGCTCAGAGAGCGTTCGGCCAGCGATGTTTGCCCACAGCGTGAAGTCCCCTGTTGCACACGAGTACCTGGGCTTGTCGCCACCCAGATGGCGCAACTCGCCCTGGCACCGTGGACAAGGTGCCTCGAATGGCTTGGCGGCTGCAGCGGCGCCGCTGGCCTCCGCTGAATCTGCGAACTCGAAGCCCATGGAGAAATCGTCCTTGAGCACGAGGATCGCGTCGAATTTGCGCTTCGTCTTGCTGCTGTGGAAACCCTTGAGCAAGCCCGTTCGGCGCTTGGTCAACAGCTCGGTCATCTCGTCGGGCGTTATCACGCGCTCCGACACCGTGGTCCAGATCCCAAAACCGCAACTGCATTCGAGCTTGCGGTTACCGCGCAGCTCGCCGCCACACTTCGGGCATGGGGTCTTGAAAACCCGCTGAGTCGGCTCAGGCATGTCCGAGGCCTTGCCCTTGAGCACGTCGATCATGCCGCGCGCACTCTTGCCAATGCCGGACATGAATTCATGGCGGGAAAGGCGCCCGTGCTGCACGTCCTGCAGCCGGTGCTCCCACGAAGCCGTCATTTCGGCAGAGGTGAGCGCGGACAGGTTGTTGCGGGTCAGGAACTCATATAGACCGTCGCCCTTGTCCGTTGGAACCAGAAACTGCTCTTTGCCTTCACGGGTCATATAGGGCTGCTTGGGCTTCTCCCTGCTACCAGTGCTCAGCAAGCCTTCGATGATGGCCGCCCGCGTCGCTGGCGTGCCCAGGCCGGTTTCGCGGATCGCCGCGCGCAGCTCGGAATCCGCAAGTGTTTTCCCGGCCTTCTCCATCGCCCCCAGCAACGTGCTTTCGTTGTAGCGAGATGGAGGCTTGGTCTTGCTGCCAGCAGCCGCGACACCCTGGTTGCGCACTGTCTCCCCCTGGACGTAAGCGCACAGGCTTGGCGCATCACCCTTTTGGCGGTCCCCGCCCCACACCACACGCCACCCTGCATCGAGCATCACCCGCCCGGAAGTGCGGAAACGCTCGTCGGCCACCACAGTGATACGTGTGGTGGTCTGGTACACCGCATTCGGGTAGAAGGCCGCGATGAACCGGCGCGCGATCAGGTCGTAGACGCGCTGCTCATCGTCGGACAGGCCGCTCGGCCTCGTGCCCGTGGGGATGATCGCAAAGTGATCGGAAATCTCGTTGTTGTCGAAAATCCGCTTGTTTGGCTTCACCCAGCCGCCGTCGATGACGGCCTGCGCCAATGCGGCATAGGCAGTGCCGCCAAACTGCCCCATCAGAGCTGCAGCAGGGGCCACGTAATCCTCCGGCAGCGCCTTCGCGTCAGTCCGGGGGTAGGTGGTGACCTTGTGCGTCTCGTACAGCGCCTGGGCAATGTCCAACGTCTTCTTCGCGGAGAACTTGAAGCGCTTGTTCGCCTCACGTTGCAGCGTGGTGAGATCGAATAGGCGCTGCGGCGCTTCCTCGGTGCGCTTAGATTCCTCAGTCACGCTGCTCGGCGGGACACCGTGGCACTTCGCCACCAGGGCGTCGGCCCTGGCCTTGTCGAAGATGCGCTGACCCGTCGAGGCCTCGGGTTCGGCACCAGCATCATCGTCGTCCACCTCGTCAACAGCCTCGGCCTTGGAGCTGGCATCAAACCAAGTCCCCTGGTAGCTCCCAGCAGCGACACCAAAGGTGCCGCGCACCTCCCAGAAATCCTTGGGCACGAAACCCTTGATAGCGCGCTCACGCGCCACCACCAGCGACAGGGTGGGCGTCTGAACCCGCCCCACGCTCATCAGCTCGTAAGCGCCATTCTGGCGCTCGTGAAGGCGAGTCACGCCACGGGTGCCATTGATTCCCATGACCCAATCGGCCTCGCTGCGGCAGTAAGCAGCATCAGCAAGGCCCTGGAATTTTGCACCGTCGCTGCGGTGCTTCCAGGCCTCAAGGATGGAGTCGTGCGTCATCGACTGCAGCCACATACGGCTCATGGGCTTGCGGCAACCCGCGTAATCGAAAATGAGTCGAAAGATCAGCTCACCCTCGCGCCCAGCGTCGCAAGCATTCACAACCTCCGTCACCGATGAGTCTTTCATCAGCTTGACCAGTTGCCGGAGCTGCGGGCCTGCGTCCTTCGTTGGACGCAGCTCAAACCGCTGAGGGATCACCGGCAAGTCGTTCAAGCTCCTGCCACCCTCGTCCGCCTCTTTCGAGAAAATCTCGATCAGGTGGCCGCGTGCATTCGACACAATCGCGTCGGCACGCTCGTAGTGGCCGTCGATCTTGCTGAATCCACCCAGCGCCTTCGCTATGTCACCAGCAACCGATGGCTTCTCGGCAACGATCAAGACTCTTCCCATCACCATCCCCTCAGTGCGCTTGGCCTGCGTCCTGCTCGGCCTTGTTGATGAACTGCTCAACGATCTCTTGCGCCTTGATGGCACGGGCTTCCTCATCGTTCGCCGCGAGCACGGCGATACGAATTGCGCCGACACTGCCGTCGCAAGCACCTTTCGAGTAGGCAACCAGCACACGCATCACATACAAGGGATCGCGCTCACTGCGCCCCCCTTGGGTTTCGTTGATGTGGTTTGTCAGAGCACGGAGAGCGTCCAGCAGATCGTTCTTGCGCGCGAACTCGATCAAAGGCCCAATTTCCACCGGCTTGAATACTGGATGGATCACGAGTGGAGTGACCTTCTCCGCGTCGATGGCATCCCAGAATGTGATGCCATCGGCGCCGACCATGACGGTCTTGCGGCCACCGTAAAGGTCTTCGACCTCCAGAAAAGTGGCGGGCCTATATTTCGTTCTCTTGTCCATATTCATGCTCCTGCACTAAAGGCATCCCATCGTCCGTGACCACGGGGATGCCAAATTTTTCAACCATCTCAGCAACCATCAAGGCTGCTGGTTCACGGTGCGTTCCAAGGTAATCCTCAACCATTTTTGCGAGGTTGCGGTGCTGGAACAGTTGGCCAACGTTTGCACTCCAATCCCGCCCCTTTGCCGTCAACTCGAAGTCCTCATTTACCAGCCCGCGCGAAGCGAATTTGTTGACATGCTCCACCAGCGTCGAAGGACGGCCAAGGCCGTTCTTGTGCATTAGATGCAACAGGCTCTGCTCCTGGGTCCAAGGCTTGAATCCGGCCTCCGGCACAACCACTGGGTACAGACGCAAACCGGCTTCCGTCTTTCGGTGCCAGGGCAAACCTGCAAGCTCATCAGGCAGTCGCTGCAGATCGCGCAGCGCTGGCTGCTCCAGCGTGCAGCGCACTCCACAATCCACCAGATTGCGAGCGACGAGAACAAGCACATGCTCCGGCAGGGATAGCAGTTCTGCCGCCCGATTCAACGGCACCTCGAAAGTCGCGGGGTTCGGCGCCTCATGGCCGTGCTCAACCTGCAGGCCATGGGCGCGCACGGCGGTGAAACGCTCAGCGTCGAAGGCGGCGCCGTTCATGCGAGCTATCACATCGAGACGCCGTGCGGCGTCCACGCTGATCGCCTGGGCCATTGATCGCGGGTATGTCATCTGCCCCCGCTCATACAAGTCCTGCATCGCCCTGGAAACGTCAGCCACTTCGGCACCCGTCTCTACGCTCGACAGCAGGACAATCTCACCGTAGTTGAGGGGACGGGCTCCTACCGTCGATTCAACGCTACTGCCGACCGACAGATGCACGTCCAGCATCGCGGGCTCAGGAGTGTCGTCGCCAGCGAACACTGGCCGCTGCGCGATCCAGGGCTCGCCGCCGTCCTCGGCAGTGGCTGTGTAGGTTGCAACCCCAACTACGGGCTTTTGCTGAGCCAAGGCCAGGAGAAGCGATCCCTGCACTCGACCCACTGCGCCCTCGGAGCTGGAGAGTGCGCCAACGAGGCGATCCAGCACACGCCTTGCATCGCCCTTCGCCGCCGACAGCGGGTCAAAGGGCAATGCCTCATCGAATGCAGCATGCACCTCAGACGGAGACAGGGCACGAAGCCGCACACGCACCACACGCGAACGGTCCTCGGGGGCAATGACCAAACGCCACACGTCTCTGGCGATCACGTCGCCCTCTTGGTCGTCATCAGTGGCGAGGACGATCCGGCCTGTAGTGTTTTGCGCAGCCTCTCGGATGCGTTCGCACGTAGCTATGCGATCCTCTCGGATCGCATAGCTTGTCTCACGAAAGCTGCTTGTGATTCCCAGTGGCGACAGCCGCGCCGGGTTGCCTGCAATGTGGCCTGCGGTGGCCTCCACCTCGAAGCCACGCATCCCAGCTCGCCAAAGCACATCCTTCAAGCTGGCGCGCTTGCCGGGTGCTTCAATGATGACAAGCGTCTCAGCCATGGCCTGGGACGCCCGTCAGGAACGCGCCGCCAACCCCGTCACCTCAGCGAAGTAATCGCAGGCGAGAAACAGCCCATCGGATGCCTGCTCCGCACCCACAGGCCCCGTGAAATTCATGTCTGCACGCTCCTCGGAGAGGCAGTAAATCTGAGCCTCATCGTCGTCCAGGCTCAGGGTGGCATTCAGAACATTAGTCGGCACGCCGTTCACACGGGACAGCACACCAAACTCGATCACCCCATCCGCATCGGAGAAGCTGGCCCTGACTCCATCCAGCTCAACGCCAGACACGAGCCAAGAAACGCGCAGCGGCTCAATGCCGTTGCGCGTCAACTCCGCCCCTGCAGCGGTCAGGTAGCCGTAGACACGGCCCCGAATTGCATCAGCGAAGCTGGTCGCCATCTTCACCCCTTACTCGAAGGAAGGCCCATTGGGCAGTACACGGCTCCACTGGATGCCAGAACCACCGGACATGGCCTCCAGATTCGCAAACTTCACCTCGACAGGATGGGATTCAATCCACGAAGCGCGTGCGTGGTACACCTCAATGAACCGATACAAGTCCTCGAAAGACATTGCAGACTCTGCAGCGCGCAGGACACCGATGGAGATCAGCTCAGGCGGCAAATTGACCTTGCGCAGTGATTCCGCCAGCTCGGCATTGCGCGCATGCAACTCGGCATGGCTTGCGGCCACGACCGTGGGCTGCATGTCCTTGTAAACCATCATGCCCCGGCTGCTGTCTGCACCCACGGACATGCCCTCGACGCCAAAGGCGCCATCGAGATCGGTGAATTCGTAGCGAATCACGCTCAACAGCGCCCGACCCAGGCCGCTATTCGCGTATTCAGGCAAATCGACTTGCACCAGTGAGAGCTGAGGCGCATCGAACAGCTCGCGCTGCGGGTCGATGTAGTTCCCGAAAGCGAGACTGCGTGCTTTGATCGACTGTTCCAGATTGCTCATCTCGTACTCCATTCCGATGTGCGCCACCATGGCGACGCGCTGCCATTATGGCACCAATACTAACGCACTTTCTCGAACTATGTTCAAAAAAACGTCGTTGCAATTATTGAAATTTTTAGGTTAAAGCGAATGAGCCCGATGCTCAGGCTCGAAGTCCCAGAGCTGGTAGTCGGGCATTTGGATGCGCTGCGGGTCAGTGAACAGCACGTAGCGCTGCGGCTCCTTGCTGATCTGGTCCATTGCCTGGAACAACACGCGGTTGACCTCCAACGGCCCGCTGGTGGCCGCGATCATCCCTATCCGCTCCATGCCCTGCTCCATGGACCTCTTCACTGCGTCTGCGCTGGCCTTGTTCAGATGCTCCAGGCTGTCCATGGCGCCCAGGATTTTCGAGGTGGAACCGTAGATCGAGCGAGCGATCCGGTCCACGTCAGGCCGTTCACCGTTGGCAATGGCCTTGGCGATTTCTTCCGAAATGTCCTTGAGGTGTCCCGCATAGCGGGTGGACTCGGCCTCAAAGAAGGTTGTGGCGGCTTCCAGATAAGTCTTGAGGTCAGCACCACGACCCAGAGACTTCTCGGAAGAGTAGGTTTCCTTCGCCAGCTTCGCCAACAGTTGAATGCGATCACGGTGCTGCTCTTCCGGCGAGCTGCCGTCCTCGCGACCTTTGCGCATGAGGTCGATCAGCAGCGGCATGTTTTCGACCATAGCCTGCTGGACCCACGCATCCTGCATCCACAGCAAGACATTGCGATCAACGCGCTTGCCCGCATCGGCCATGGCGATCAGGTCAGGGATGACCAATTTCTCCAGCACCGGCTCGCGTGCGATCTGGACTGTTTTGCGCGTTGCCGCGCCCCGTTGTTGCCCATAAGTGCTCATACCCGTGGCCCCTGTTGCTGTTGGTTGCCGAAAGCTGTCGCCTCGCGCCCCACTCGCGTGTTGCGCTCCAAGGTGAAATCTGGATGGATGGACTGCGCAGCCGCCTCGAATACACGAGCCACATCCGCACGGTGTTCGAGCACGTAGGAATCGAACACCTCGACCACAAACGGGCCGACGCGATGAAATGGAGCCAGCTTGTCTATGTTTCGCACAGCGACCAGGGGAAAGGCCTCTTTGCTTTCAGGATCGAGCTTGTAGTCGTAGCCAAATTCGCCCATGCCCACATAGCGCGAAACGCCCTGTGCGAGGCAAATCACCGAAGGCAGAAGCATGTCCGCAACATCCTCGGGGAACAGGCGAGCCCTGTCATACAAAAACTGCGTGCCCTGCGCGTGCTCGCGCTCAGCCAATCCCGTCACCAGGGTCATCAAAGACTCCCAGTTCTTTTCCTCAAACGACATTTTTACCCTCCGATCTGCCCGACTGGGCAATGACGATCAACTCACACACCTCGTATGTCTTGCGCATCACGCGGTCATGCTCTTCAAGCACATGCTCGTAGTTCATGCCGCCGATGCGCTCGTAGTTACCAATGGCGAACGCGCGGTCGATCTCCTGCATGTCATGCAGCTTCTCGACCGCCTTGCGTGCACATGCGTTGTAGACCTGGGCCATCACATCCACACTCACCCCGTAAGCGCGCTGGATCATCAAGGCCTGCCCGTATTCCGTCATGCCGTCCACGCCCTGTAGCGCGTGGAATTCCGCCTGTGCCGCCACGGCATAGACCAGACGGCACGCCATCGCTTCCGTGTCCATCACGTAGAAGTCGAACAGGTTCACGAGTCCCATCATCACCGGGGCCGCGTGCAGTGTGGCGAGCTTGCGCGCAGCGCCAAGGTCCAACTGCCCCGACGATTTCGGGAACAACCTGGGCTGCTTGGCGCTCACCGCCTCAATCAGGCGCCCGAAGAGTGCCATCGGCAATTCTTTCGTGCGCCCCCCGATCTGACGCCACTTGAATTCTTCGGTCACCGTTTCCAGAGCCACTGCAGTGCACATGGCAAAGGCCGCGCCGTAGTCTGGGTGATCCTCGTTCACCCCGGCGATTGCAAGGCATGTCTGGCGAACCGCTGCAAGCCGCTTGAGCACATTCGTCATGCCCCCAAGAATCTCACCATCGCCCAGGTCCGCACTGACGTGGTAGACCCGCGAGACGATCTGAGCGGCCAACTTGGCGCTTGCACATCGCTGACGCACGTCGCCATCGGCGATCAGGCTGATCTGCGCGGTGGTGTCCGCCACTGACTCCCCCAGATCGGCCTCAGCAAGTCTGGTGACATGCATTGCGCTGGGATCAAATGCCCCCATCACACAGTCCTCCACTAAAGAGCACGGGCAGCTCCGCGAACATCAGCATTCCTTGCGAATGAGCCATCGGTACACACCCAGAAGATTCGCACACAGAAAGATCGTTTGCTGCGCTATCAGAGGGTGAGAACCCAGGCGGTACGCAGCAACAATCCATGCAATGCTGGACACGATCCACAACACCCAAGCCCAAGGGGCGAGCCGCCCACGCCAAGCGAGCAACACCGCGCCGGAGATCCCCGTAGCGGCACCCAGCATCTCAACGGGAGACATGGCGAGCACAGCCGCCCACAGCGTCGAGAGCAGGCTGTGAACATCAACCATGGCCCATCTCCGGTATCACTACCCAATGCCAATCGTTCTTGGGAGCGCCGCGAGACTTGATCTGAACCAGCATCGACTTCTGCAGCTTGATCCAGGCAAGCGCCTGCTCTTCCACGCGCAGCTTGGTGGCAGCACCCCGCCAATACAGCTCGTCAATGCCGAGGATGACTTTGGTGGACACGGCGGCAATGAAATCCTCGGAGAAGTGTGTTGGCGACTGCGAGATACAGATCAATGCGACACCGAACTTACGTGCTTCTTTAGCAATCGTGTTGAGGGGATTTTCAGGGTCCGCGTCAAAGAAGATGTGGGCCTCATCCACCACGATAACTGTGGTTGGCTGCGCCTGCTCGCCCGACTCAACAGCCTGCGCGAAAAGCTCCTGCAACTTGAACAACACGAACAGCTTGCGCTCTTCCAACCCCAGTGCGCGAATGTCATAACGCCACACCGAAGCATTTGGATCGAATGGCGGAGGTTTTGGTTTGAACACCCCGATGGCATTCATGTTCTCCAGCCGATCCACGACCCCTTTCAACACATCAGTGCTGTCATAGCGAAGCAGGTCATCGACCTCGCGCCCAGTCGAAATGGCGCTCACATACTCGGTGTAGGCTTCGATTGCCTTCTGCTTGGCCTTATCAATGTCAGCCTGCATCTTCTCGTCGGAAAAGCCTCGCTCACCTTTGCGCAAGGCTTCAAGCAGCTTGCGTTGATAGGCTGCAGACGCTTTGTTTGCCGCAGCCAGACAGGTGATGGCCTCCTGACCACTGCCCAAAAAGCTCTGCTTCATGATGTAGCGAGCTGTCCGCAGCACATCGCTGATCGAGGGATAGGTCCGTGTCAGCGTCTTCGGAGGCCATCTGGTGATGGCACCGTCGTACTCCCTGGCGTCGATGTACCAGCAGCGCGCTCCGGCATCCCAACGAGCGCCCAATGACTTCGCCGAATCTTTTTCCGCGAGTGGCACGTCGATGTACAGCTTTCCGCTGCCATCGCTCATCAGGTGCGATTCATCTTCGTTGACGGCCCAAGTGCTGGGGTCGTCCTGACGAAAGCCATGACGCTCGTACACGTCATACAGGACGTTGCGCAGGGTTGCCTGCTGCTTTGGCCCCAATTCACGCATGACACTGTTCATGGTCGCCATGAATCCCTGAACCCGCTTGCGCACTCCACCAAAGTGAGGGTCCGCGCTCAGCTTGAGCGGGTTAATACCCACATCGGTCTGCTCGGAAAACATGACGCTGCTGGCGTTCTCGATGGCAATATCCCCGTGAACGTCAAACACATGAAACCGCACAGGATTTCGGCTATCGCTAGTGGCACTCATCTCGCGCACCATGCGCTTGAGCGTGAACGTTTTCCCGGCGCCCGTCATGCCGCAGATCAGCGCGTGACCATTCACCGTGTAGGCCGTATCACTTGCCACAGGAACTCTGTTGCCAGCTTTCAAGTCCCGTGCTGCGTATCCCCATGTCACACGCACGTCATTCCCCCTTCGCGCGGTCGGGAAGACCTCGAATTGCATCGTCCCAGTACCTGGGCCGCTGTGCGTTCCCCGCCACCTTCTGCAGCCAGTTGGCTGACATATCCCAGCGCCGACCTATCGCCACAAAGGTCCATCCTTTGCGCACGACTTCGGCACGAAATTCGGAGGGTGTCAATCGCTCCAACGGGGAGGTATCCCCCGGCAATTTGTCTGTGGCCATGCCATATCCTTTCCATGTATCCAAATGACTATAGCAGCCACCCAACGCACAGCCATGGCGCATACGCCATGAACACCCACCTAGAGCCATCTTCAAGCAGCTTTTCCGCCACGAACATGGCGCATACGCCACATTTAGATACAAATTAAAGCTGCTTTTTTGCCTCACACCATGGCGTATACGCCATGTTTGCGGCGCATAATACACACATGCACAATCACATGGAGGATCGCAGCAATGTCCGGTAAATCCCTGAAAGCAATGGCCGCCGACAAAGACAACAACGCGGTGAAGAAGACTGACCTGTGGAAAGTCGATCCTCGCGTTTTGATCGAAGTCGAGGGCTTCAATTTGCGCGACTACGACGACCCAGAGGTCATCGCTCAAATCGAGGCGTTCGCAGACGCATATGCTGCGGGGCGCTACGTGCCACCGCTCATCGTGTGGACCGACGATGAGGGCCGCATCAGCCCTGTCGAAGGCCACCTGCGGCGACGTGGCGCAATGCTTGCCATCGAGCGTGGCCACGACCTGCCCTACCTCGAATGCGTGAGCTTCAAGGGCAGCGATGCGGAACGAATCGAAGTGATGCTGCGTTCTGCAGATGGCCTGCAGCTTCGCCCCTTGAACACAGCAATCGGCTACCTGCGACTGCACCGCAAGGGCTACTCCAATCAGGAGATCGCCCAAAAAATGCACCGTACCGTGGCTCGCGTGGAGCAGTTGTTGCTGCTGGGCATGGCGAACAGCGACGTGCATGCACTGGTCAAAAGTGGCAAGGTGTCCGCAGACGCGGCCATCGAAGCTGTGCGCTTGCATGGCGAAGCCGCTGGCGAATACATGCAAAGCACGCTCAACAAGGGTGGAAAGGTCACTCGCGGAGCTGTGCGCGGCGCCGGCATTCCACCCAAGGTTGCAGGAACCGTGACGGGCGCATTTGGCGAACTCTTCGGGAAGCGCACGCGCGGCGGCGTGCTCGAAGGGCTTGCCCGCTGGGAAGCCAGCGGGATGCCAAAGGGGCAGAAAATCGAGGTGGACGCGGCGGCGCTCCTGGCGCTGAAAGAGGCACACGATGCCCTGGAGTCGATCACCGAGAAACGCAGCAGCCGCGCATCGGAGCGCGCGGCCAAAGCCAGTCAGGGGAATCTGGAAGGGCTGGAGTAACCCGCTGCTGGCCCTCGGCAGGCCCGCCGTACCTCGGAGCAGTCCGAGTCGGCGGGTCTTGCTGCGTCTACATGCCCAGGCGCTGCAGGCCTGCAGCGCAGACCCCGAAGGGGGAAGCGTCGTGATGCTGGGCATAGTGAGGCATGCTTTTGATCGCGCGGGTGCCGAGAATTGGTCCCGTTGTGCCGATCAACGCGACGGTGCGATCTCAGGACCGCCAGCCAGTTCGCGCATCCACTCGAATCCAGTCGTGAAATGCGGGAGGTCCAACCCTTCATCCACAGCCTTCAACCCTTCCGACAACTGGATCACTTCGCGCAGGATTTCAGGCTTCGTTGCCTCCAAGTCCCAGCCATCGCTGTGTCTTTCGAGCTGAACAAGATGGCGAGCCTGCGTGAAGGGTTGCCCAGCTACTTCGATGGATTCGCGCAGCGCCGTGTTGAGCTTGCGAGCCACATCCTGGCCCGTGCCCTCTATGCCCTCGGCGAGCTGCGTAGCGTGTCGCAGAAATTCCAAGTGGGCCTCCGGCGTGGCTACCATGTCCTTGTAGTCTTGCACTTGCATTTTCATGGTGTCATGTCCTGTGTTGCTTCGTTGGTAAGCGTTGCGCGGTACTCATCGAGCAGGTTGTCAAAGCAGGCCCGCAGCGCTTCCCGATCCTCGCCCGATGGGTTAGGACTGGCCTCTATGTCGGCCACCTTTCGCCCATCGCCAGCGCCATGGACGAGGTAGTCGCTGCGCCCGCCCAGTTCTTCAATCTTGTCCTGCACATAAGCGGCAAAGGCGCGAGCAAATAGCTCGCGAGTGGTGTTCCAGTAGGGCGCAGACCGAAGGTTGTCCAGCTTTTCTGCATCACGGCTGAACACCGATTGCTTGCGCAAACTGCTTTGTCCAAGCAGCACCTCGGGCACCTGCAGGCCACGCTCTGCATAGGCCTGCAGGGTGCTACCGAGCCCAAGAGCCTTGCCCATGTGCCAGCAGTTATCGCGCATGTGTTTGAAGCCATCTTTGCCCAGCTTGCCGCGCCATTTCGTACTCATTTCATCGCGCACCTCGTCAGCAAGGCTGTGCAACACAGAGAACGAAATCACGCCAGCCTCACCCAGAACACCACGGTACGGGTTGTTGGCCAAGGTATCGGGCAACAGCGCCTCCACGCGCCGCGTTATCTCCATGCGCATGGAGTCCATCGCATGCCCCAGATCAGCAAGGGCCTCGGGCCGCTGCTCCACTGGCACGCTGCCCAGCCAGGATTCCGCATTGGACTTGCTGCGCGCAGCATTGCGCGAGGCCAGCTCAGTCAATTCCTCGACCGTGGCATTCCGCCAACTGAGCCGCGTAGCCAGGACGCGCATCGAATCCAAGGGAGGACTCGTCATCTCGGAGGCATACGTGCCGCCACCAGAAAGCGCCGCGATCTGGTGATCCAGAAAATGCCCCATTTCGTGCGCCAGCGAACCGCCGCCCTTGAGCCGCGTGAGGTTGATGACGGTACGCCCCGGCTCATAGTGAGCAAGCGCCGCCCCCCTGCCTCCAGTTCCACGAGCACCGAAGGCAACGGCCAGTTTGCCGCCCATGCTCAAGTCCTGGGGCCTGAGATTTAGCGCCAGGGCGAGATCGGCGAAGCTGTCGAACGCCGTATTGATGACTGCTTGCCGCTCCTTTTGCGGAAGCCACTCGCCATACTCGATAGCCCGAAACCCGAAGCGCTCAAGCAGCTCGTCAGCCGTCACGTCACGGCCATCGCGCCAGTCTTCCCCGTTGCGCTGCAGATGCTCAAGGTGAGGGACATGCAGCTCTTTGTCGATCTCCGTGCGGCGCTTGCGCTCTGCCGCCTCTTCTTCGGTCGCCGTTTTGGTCGGCTTGACCAGGGCTGTCCAAGGCTCCGCGTACTCCATCCGCTGTGTAGCAGAGTTCCACGACCGCGTTGCCTTTTGGATCTTCTTCTCGGCAGCATAGAAAAAGTCCCGCTGCAGGAACTTGGAGGTGTCCCTTCCTACTTGGTGCCACAGGGAGCCACCGTAGATCAGGCGCTCTTCCCCTTGCGAAAGGTATTCAACGGCAGCAACCGCTGCGCTTCTGAATTCAGCCTCGGTCTTCACGCCTTCAAAGAAATCCCGCATCCGCCCAACTGCGGTCACAAAATTGTCGGCGCACTCGCGATCACTCAGTGGGCTGTACTTCACGGGAGCGGTGTTGATGCTGTCCTTGAACAGCTTCAATGCCATCGCGACCTTCGGCTCCACCCCAGCCTCTTTCATCGCCGCGTAGTTCAAAGGAGGCCACACGTTCTGCTTGTTGACGTGCAACTTGATCTCAAGATCATTCATCGCCAACACATCGTCAAGGGCCATCGCGCGCTTCGCATAGTCCTTGCGCGCACCACCGATCTTCTCGCCCACATCCACATGCTTGCGCGTGTCGGGCGCATCGACCACCAATGGCTGCTGCACAGGTTTGGCCTGCACTGCCTTGGCTGCGGCCATGGCAGCATCCCGCTCTGCAGCGATCTCCGCATTGACCATCTTCTGCCACAGCAGGCGGGCGCCCAACAGGGTGTCAAGCACCTTGTCTTTGGAGGCAATACCCAGCTTCTCAGCACTCAGCGCCAGGGCCTCGTAAGCACTGTTGTCGATGTTGTTGAGCTTGCGAAGGCGCCAGTTCCCACCATCGTTGCGCTCCAAGGCCAGCTCCGTTTCGCCAAAGACCGAATCGGCCAACGACGAATGGCGTTCGACCAGGGCATAGCCCTCGTTGAACACAGCCACCTGACCCCACACCAAATCCGAAGACTCGTCCTTGAGCTGCTTGGGATCGGCGATCCAGCTATCCAGTCGATCCAGTGCCGTCTTCAGGCTAGTGGAATAGGCCATGCGCTCGCGGAGGTAGTCCACCACGAGCGACTGCGGCACCTTGTCCTGGCGCAGCCAGAGCGCGTTTTCCGGGGAGATGGTGCGCCGCAGATCGGGCATCGCCCACACGTCGCGCAAGGCCACGACCTTGCCCTGCCCCACCACGGCAATGGGGACGCTGGCTGCGAAACCGCTCCGGTGGTACTGCCCCTCCTTGAGCCCATCCGCCTGGGCGGCTTCCTCGCTCACGTAGTAGACCGCGAGCGCATCATCACGATAGCCAAGCTGCGATGCCTTGAGCGCAAGCGCAATCGCTATGGTCCGATCCCGGTCCTTGCCCAGCAAACCGGCTGTCTCCAGGGCCTCGCGCAGTGGCACTGGTTTGTCGCTTTGCCCCCAAGGCTGCTGATTGGGAACCCAGACACCGATGGAATCATTCACCATCGCTCTGCGCAGTCGCTCCCAACGTTCCTCGTAGCCTTGAAAATCCTCGCTCGCCACCAGAACACGCTCAAGCGGCATGTCTTCAACATCGTTCACCGTGAGGCCTGGGAACAACCGCTGCAGATCGGACAACTTGATTGAATCGCGCAAGGCCTCCGCAGCGAAGGTTGGGTACTCGGAGCCGTGGGCGTTGAAATCGGCCGCAGTCCCGGAGGCCAGCCGCGTGCTGTCCATCGCGCTGAATCCAAGATCGGCCAGCGCCTCGCGAAAGCGATCCGGGGTGTAGCGCTCCGCTACCGTAGGGTCCAGCACCTGGGCAATGGCCCGTTGCGCTGCCCAGTCCCTGGAATGCGGCATTTCCAGCCGCAATACCGTGCGCGTGCGCGCATCGGACTTTGGCAGCACAGTGAGCTTGGCCGCATAGCGGGAAAGATTGAACCACTTCACTGCGTCACTCCACCGCTTCTAGCCGCTCACCGACCTCTTTATCCTGCAGAACCAGGCTGCGCAGCTCGGCGATCTCGGCGAGCACCTTGCCTGCCGTCGCTTGCTGCCCAGCTACATGCGCCGTCACCACATTCCAGGCACTACCACCGCCCAACGTGGTAGCAGCGAGCCCAGCCATGTACGACTCCTTCGCACCACTGGTGGCGCGCTCCAGAACGAGCTGGTAACCCTCATCGCGTGTGCCGGTGACAGTGACTTTCACCCGGTCTTGGCCTTGCCCATAGGCCAGATGGATGCTCGAAAACGCACCATCTTCTGCCTCGGAGCCAAAGGAAATGGCTGCGCCCAGAATCGCATCGAGACAAACGGCATCGGCATCTTGCAAGCCAAAGTCGCTGGCCGATGCGCGCAGCAGGCTCAGCCGAGGGAAATGGGTGCGGTCGAACGACTCAGGGTGCTGCATGCTCTTGCTCACCGCCCGTGAACTTCGCGCCCACTGCCTGCAGCAGCTCCCTGACGCGCTCAATGATGGCCTGGATAGCCGCTTTCAGACGCTCAGCATGCGATTCAGTCTCGCCGCCAAATACCGGCGTTTCTGCAGCCAGCTCCTGCATCTTGTCCTTGGATGCATCCACCTTGTTGCGGGCCTTCATGGTCTTTGGATCGGTCATGTCGGCATTCATCAGCTCTTCGGCGCTGTGCTCGTACTGCCCTGTGTAGCTCTTGAGGGCCTTGTCCAGGGACACCTTGGCCTGCAGCGCGTCCGGTGATGCAGCGACCTCCTTCACGAACTTGTCGTGAAGCTCGGCCCATTCACCACCGGGCTTCATCTTTGCCATCGCATCGGGCACAGAAATGCCCGTCTTGCGCGCACGTTCCTCGATTTCTTCGCGCAGAGCAGCCATAGGCGCCACCTGCCAAAACTTGTTCAGCGCCTTCTCGTAGTTGGACGTTGATTTCTCAATCTGATTGATCCGGTACTCACTGATCGTTGGCATGATCGAAACGCGGTCGTAGCTGCTACCGGCAAATTCAGGCTTCGCCCCCCAATTTCCGATGCCCCGACCAGCGGCGCCAACTGCGGCGCCGATGAGCTTGGCAGAGCCGGATGCAAGGGACGCCAGCCCGCCGATCAAAGCGCCGCCTGTGGCGACCAGCTCGGCGCCGACTGAGCTGCCGTACTGCGGCGCGTCGTCGCCTCGCGCACCCCGTCCGCCACCACCGCCAGCAGTGACCCCGGCGCGCAGCTCCGCGCCCTTTTCCTCGCGCAGTCCAACGGACAACCGCTTGGAAATGTCGGCAAGCATCTTGTCGTGGGCCTTGGCATCAAGCAGCGCTGTGTTGGGCGCCTCTCCTGCCATCTCCGCGAGCACTTCTGCGAGCACGTCCAGGGGAATCTTCCCGCTGGAAAGGTCCACACCCTTCGCCTTCAAAGCTGCGATGAATTCCTTGTCCTCAAGACTGAACTGCCCCTTGGACTTGCTTTCGGACTTGACCTCGGTGGTCTTCTTCATGCTCAAGCCGACACTGGCGTTCACTCCATCCTTGTCCACGCCGACCTTTGCATCAAATCCCTTCTCAGTCTTTGAGCTGGACGCCACGATGGCCTCTGCCTGGGCCGCGAGGGCGCTCTTTTGCGCCTGCGCGAATTGCACGATCTCCGCGCCGCCGCCGCGAATGACTCGCAACCCGCCAGGAACCGCCTTGAGGGCTTCTGCATCCAGAGCCAAATCGGCCTTCTTCGGCTGAGCCGAATCCTTGGGCTTCGCCGCTGCAGATTTCGCGGCCTTTGGGTCTGGCCCAAAGCTAGGAAGACCATCTTTTACCTTCAACTCATCCATATCTTTCTCGCTACTCATGGTCTTCTCCTACGCGAAATTGCCTTACTGGAGTGCCTTCGTTGCACCCTGCTTTACAGCGCGCTCACGCGCTGCATCTGTCGCCCTGCGTTGCCTCTCAGCCTTCTGAGCAGCCAACGTGGCCAGGAGCGCTTCCACCTTTTCGCGCTTGCGATAGATGGCCTCCTGCATGTAGTTGCTGACCGCCACCGTCTGGGCGTAATCAACCCACAATGCGCGAGACGACACCTGTGTCAGGTTCTTTTGCCACTCGGCGTCGATCATGCGCCGCTTGGACTCACGAGCGATCATTTCCGAGGGCGAAACATTGGTGTAGCTCTCATAGCGCACTCCCGGCAACGACCCGTACCCATCACGATCCGAAAGGAATTCGGGGATGGTCTTGCCCACGGCGTTGGCCTGCACTGCGACCGAGTTTGCTGCGACCGACTGGGCATCCGTGTACTCGGCATTTGGAGGGGTGCCATTGGGCACGCTGCCATGCAGAATCTGGTACTGCTCCTTGGTGTTCTTGCCCAACACCGCGTTGTCTTTGGTGGCATCGCCGACGAACGTGTAGGGATCGCACATATACCCAGCAGGATCTGTGGTGTAGGTGCCATCGCTCTTCTGCACGTAGTTGTTCTTTGCCTGGAACACCTGTTCGCGTTCCATCCCCTTGGTCACAAACACGTTGCGCGCGTCCTCGCGCTTCTTCACTGTGTACTCAAGGTGCAAATGCGGGCCGCTGCTGCGACCTGTATTACCGGACAAGGCCACGAACTGGCCTGCACTTACCGTCTTGCCGACAGCAATGTCATTGGCATACCCGCTCAAGTGCATGAACCAGACCACATCCCCGTTGCTGTTCTTGATCGCAAGGAAGTTGCCCGCGCCGCTAGGCTGCACGCTCTTGTACAGAACCGTGCCATCGAATGGGGCGTACAACTGCATGCCCACGGCGGCACGCAAGTCTTGACCACCGTGACCGCCGCCCTTGCCGCCGTTGTAGTAGGAACGCCATGTGCCGAAGCGGCTTGTAGCAGCCATGCCACCGCCGCCCTTGGTGGGGTCCATGGCACACGAGGCAGAAGCCGCAAAAGCTGCTTGCGGCATCAGGCCTGCTGCACTGATTGCAGCAACAGAGCCGAGGAATGCGAGCCACTTGGCAGACTTCATCGCCATGCTCACAACCCCACTTTACTCGCGGCGTTCTGACGGACTGCAGCCTCTGCCGAGGCCTGCGCCTTGCGGGCCTGACCCGACTTGAGGTTAGCAGCAACTGCGCTCGCCAGTTGCGCTTCCATGCGCTCATATTGACGGTACTGGCGCTCCTGCAGCGTGAGGTCCAGCGCCTTGATCTTGAGCAGCTCCACCATGACGCCACGGTCATTCTGGGCAGCCATAACGCTGGACCAGCGCTTGTATTCAGGCGTATTGCCTGCGTAGCGCTTGACCTCGGTGGCGTATTGCATCGAGAGCGGGAGATCGCCGTCACCATGCTCACCGTGACCACCGCTGGTGGTTTCCAGGCGAATCTGGGTCAAGGATGCCAGCGCACTGCTGCGCACCGCGTCTTTCTGGATTTTTGCGAGTTGATACGTCGCTGCAACCTGGGAAGAGCCGCCGCCTTGGGGTACTTCGCCATCGGGCAGGCCAGCAACGAAATTGATGAACGAGGTTTTGGCCTTCGTCAGGTCTTCTTCCCCCGCCGTTGGCTTGAACAGCGTCGCCACATTCAGATTGGCCCCTGGCAAACTACCCTGCGCGGTACACAGGCCAGAACTCGCCTGATCCTGAGTGCAGAAGAGCTGGTTGTGCTCCATCTGCATCTCCTTCTGAGCGGTGATCGGATTGGAAAAGCGGCCCGGAGCTGCCTGAACGTCTGCGCGCAGCGCAGCCGCAGAAGCACCACTCAGGTCAGACTCAGCACGCGCTATCCCCAGACGCCCCTGGAACACGTAGCAAGGGGAGTAGCCCTGGCCGAAGTCACCGCCATACTCAAAGCGCGCTTTCTTCACGCGCTCTGCTGTTGCAAGGGCATTCAGGCCTACTGCCACGTTCTGATTTGTGTTGCGCAAGCCATCCGCGATCTGGTTGGCGGCAACCGCCTTCTGCTTGGTCATGATCGCTATCGCGCTAATCAGTCGCTCACTCTGGAACCAGAGCTGCGCCGACAGCGCAACGTCCATGGCCGTGATCTGCGCCGTCAAGGTGGAGGTCGCAGCCACGAACGCCGGGTACACCCATGTCTCTTGATACTGCGGTGGGCAGAAAGCAGCGAACGAAGTCGCTGCTGTCAGTCCTGCAAGGCCAGTGACCACCCGCCGCTGGGCGCGGGTCATCCCGGTCTTGCCCGCTTGTGCTGCACGATTCAATCTTGTACGCATACCGCCCCCTTTATGGCCGAACTGCCTGCGCTGCCGTTTGTCGGAGCACAGCGTCGTACTTCTGATCGACCTCGGCCTGCATGTCATCAGTGCTGCTCAAAACGAATGCCGCCAGATTGGCCTCCATCCGCTGGCCCTGCTCGTACTGCTTATGGCGCATCCACACCTCCAGGCCGGACATTTTGGTGAGTTCAACGACGAGCCCGCGCGTGGTCTGCGCGGCCATGGACGAAGACCACTGCTGCGCTTCCTTGCCGCCAAAATACTGGTTCACGCGCAGCTTCATCATTTCGTTGGCAGACTTGCCACCGTAGGCTTCACTGCGCGTGTTGTTGGCGTCGATCATCGCCAGGGAGTACGCAGGAATCGACAACAGGGAATCCTTGCGATTTTTCTCGAAGGCATAGGCCTGCCCTGCAGGTGACTGACCCGCGTCCCGCGTAATCCGCTCATCAGGGGCGCCCACCACGTTCTGGATGAACGCCTTGCGGGCCGCTGCCGCATCGCTACCTTGATCCACGCCAGTAAACAGCAGAGCGGCATTCGTGTCGCCGCCAGGAACGCTACCGACGCTGCACAGACCTGCATTGGCCTCGGCTGGAGTGCAGAACTTCGTCCGATGCAGATTCAGCCGGTTTGACATAGCGCCCACGCGCGAATCCACCAGTCGCCCAGGCGCAACGTCGAGCTGAGCCAGTGTTTGACGCGCCAGCCCTGGCACGTCATCAAATGCCTTGTCCAAGGACTGATTGCGCGCCACAGTGCCGCAGGCGTCAAAGCCCTGCCCAGTAGTTGGCGAGTAGTCCAAGTAGGCCTTGACCGTGGCATCGTTGATGCGCTGCGCACGGACAGCATTCACAAGGGTTTGGCCGGAATTGCGCGTGGCATCGACCACTTGGTTCGCCGACACAGACTCTTGCTTGGTGGCGATGGCCACAGCCGAAATCACCTGCTCAAACCGCAGTTGGCTCTGCGCCATGAACAGCGCCTGGAAGGCGGCGAGCTGGGCCGACACAGCGCTGGTCATGGCCGTAATCATCCCAATGGTCCACGTCTCAGCAGGCCCGAAGCCGTACAGCGCGCCATAGGCCGCGCCCGATACCAGCACACCGGCAGAGATCGCGCCGGTCGCAATGACCTTCGGATTACCCAGCGCTGCAGCCAGAGAGGCCTGCAGGATATGCCGCTTGGCGGCATGTCGATTACGTCTACGCATAGTCACTACTCCAAACGAGTCGAGCGGCGCATGCTCAACTGTCCAATGAAACTTTCCGCCACCATCGAACCGATGGCAGTGGCCTGCATGTTCTCAAGCCGCGCCGCCGCGCAGGCCTCGGACTTGCAATTGATGGAATGAGACGCCCTGGTGTCCACCACGTTGGTGATGTAGTTGTAGCCAGCCAGCTCCACATCAGGCGTCATCGTCTGCTCGCCAAATGGTCCTGAGTAGGAAGCATCCCAGCCCTGCATGCCGTTTGGTTTCAGCTCGCACAAGCCCTGCTTCGCTTCGGACACAGAACAGAACAGCTCACGATGCTGGGTCAGCACATCCCGATCCGCTGCGGCACGGGATGGTGTGGACGCCGAGGCGAAGTTGGACACCAGAACACGGGCGTTCTTCTCCGACTGGTTGATGACTTCAACCTGCAGCCGACGATCAAACTGCGCCTCGCACTTGAGCAACATCGGCTGACCGAGCGACGGGTCGTAGTTCTTGACCACTTCCCGCACACGTTCACTGGTCATCACCGCGCCCATCGCCACCGCAAGCTGCTTGCGGGTGTTGACTTCGGCATCGCTGATTTGGTTCGATGCAACTGCGGTTTGCTTGACCGCAATTGCCAGGGCGCTCAGCTCGCGCTGCATCGTCATAAACCACGACACCACCGAGGCCCAGCCAAAGGCGTGGGCCTGGGCTGAGACACTTACCAGGGAGGCCACCAAGGCCACCTGAGCCAGCTTAGATGCGACGGACTTTTTCATGATGCGTGCATCACTGGAAAAGGTTGGTCAGCTTCTGTGTCAGGCTCTGCGGGCTTTGACTCTGTTGAACCGAACGGCTCGAAAGAGTCGTGCCAGAGGTGACACAAGCATTTGCGGGGATCGTGCCATCCGCCTGCAGGTTGTTCATCCTGCAGCGGATGGTGTCGATTGCTGCTTGTGCATTGTTCACCGCCGTCTGCGCAGCAGCCACCGCCTGTTGCTGCGACGTGCAATCCGCGACGCAAACATTGGCTGCTTGCTGGGCTGCGGCCAAGTTCTGGTTGGCAGTAGCAAGCTGCGCCTCGGCAGTGTTCAACTGGTTAATCAGCCCAGAGTACACGGCGAAGTAAGAGCCTGGGCCATTGCCCGTCATCGAGCCCGTGCCCGTCCCGGTGCCCGTTCCAGTCCCTGTGCCAGTGCCCGTGCCCGTGCCCGTGCCTGTCCCGGTGCCAGACCCGCTGCCGCCCGCAGAATCAGGCACTGTCGCTTGTGGCTGGTTGCCAAACGGTTGCCCGGTGTTGTAGGTGCCAGATTGACCGATGTTGTAGTTAGCACCCAGGTTCGGGTCAAGCAACGACATGCCACCAGAACTATTGAGGTTCGCGCTCAGGCCGTTGAGTGCACCGATGTATTGGTTCGCTTGTCCGATGGCCTGATTGATTGGCCCAGTCACCATGCCGGTAACCCTGGACACAGCGGAGCAAATTTTCTTCTTGGCGTAGGCAATCACAGCCGCCTGCGCCGCTGCGATGATGGTAGCCAGAGAAGGAATTGCAAAGGACAGGTCCAGCAGCGCGCTGAGGCCAGCGAAGCAGTCCGCATTCACGTCAAAGAGCTGCTCAACGTTCGGCGAAGCCGAAGCCAACTCCAAATGGGCCTTGAGCGACATATTGATCGCATTGCCCACAGTGCCTTGCTGCGTGCCGCTCGCACACGCCTGCGCGTCCGCACGCATCTGCGCCGTGATGACAGATTCCTGATCGGAGAGCAGCGTGCTGGTCGGATCAGAGGGCGAGCCGCCGCCGCCAGAAGCAGAGATGGCGTACCCGCCACCCAGCGCAGCAACACCCAGCGCAACCCCAGCAATGAACCCCTTGCTGAAAAAGATTTGCATGAAATCCGGCAACAAGTTCTTGCGGGACACCAACACCGGCACTACGTTCTCAGCGCTTCCCATTTTCAACTCCCATGATGGACTTGATCCGCTCAAGCCGTGAATTAGAAAAAATCTCCCCGATCAGTTGCGCCTTGGTGAAGGCCTCCAGCCTCCGACGCACGACCATCACCAACCGATCCGCTGGCTTGGCCTCACCAAGCAGCTTTTCTATCTGGTCGGCGAGCACAGGGTTCTGCTCGCTCGCCTTCTTGAGCAAGTAGAGGCATCGGCTGGACCGCATGCCACCTAGCAGCTCCAAAAACTCATGCGGCGCAACCTGCAGGCTGTCCATCCCCCCGGAGTTCAGGAATGCCTGCAATTGCGTCACAAATGCCTTGACCTCCAGTGCGTTCGCTGCCTCGTCCTCTTTGAAGTCCACCGCCCACGCATCAACACTGTCGATGCGAAGCAGGAACGCCAAAACCCGCGCACTTTGGGTACTGCGCGCGAAGTTGGACATGATTGCGTAGCCACTGAGGTCAATCGGCGCTGCAGCGCCGCTACCTACTGTCATAAATCACCCCGGTAAACTCAACATTTGCGAAATCATCAAAATTACGCCGTTTCGTTATTTTGACACCGATTGGACCCTTTGAGAAATCCAATTAGCCCAAGGAAGCAACAACCTCGGTATCGCGCGATTGCGCGAGCGCCGCAGTGCTCTCCCTGTTGGCCTTTTGGAGCTGTTTGATGACCTCCAAGTCCAGGTCGTGAACGAAAAAACGACTCACATGGTGGCCCTGGCTCATCCGGGTCAACAACTCCGGCAACTGCCCCTCTTCCACCTTGCAGCTCATGGTCTTTCGGGTGCCCGCCAGCTTGAGCCGCAAGCTGTCAGGCGGTGTCTTGGGACCAATATCGAAAATTCGTCCATCTGCCATCAAGCCACCAGCATGTTTCTTGGTGCCGGGAAGGCGCAGCATGTACTGCCCAGGCGTGCGGCGCGAAAGCACAATGCCGCCATCCTCTGGGCCGTCCAGCAGGGCGTTGTTGAAGATCAGCATCTCAACGCACGGCTTGTAGCCTTTGTCAGGCAGCGCCTCAAACTTCGCATCCACCGCGCGGATGTACTGGGCCACGTCATCGGCGTCCATGCCGATGGGCATGCTTTTCAGCTTCTCAGGCGAGATATGCGACCGCACAAGCACCGCACGCTGCCGGTTGCCCTCCGCGTCCGTGTAGAGAATGGGGTTACCGAGGGCGTTATTGCTCGCAAGCTCCACGCTGCGAAAAATGTTGCCGCTGAGCACAATGGCCGAGCGAGTCACCAACCCATCCGGCACATCGTTGTAGCCTGACATGAGCTTGTCGTACTCACGCTTCATCCAGCTCGCAATCCCGTTGTCTGGTTTGTCAGTGTTGATGCGCAAGCTGCTGAACTCGCCCAGCGATTTGTCCTGATTGAACATCGTGGCCAGCGAGACAGTCTTCACCCCGCTCTCGCCAGGAAACACCACACGCATGCGGTAGTCGCCGAGCAACGTCAGGGCCTCCGGTCTGGGCAATGACACATCGGTCACATAGCCCTTGAGCGTGCCTTTGATCGGGTCATCAAACTCAATGAGCGTACCTGGGAGCATCTGAGGCCACCCGTTCACCAGGGTGCGCATGCGCATCTCGGCCCGCTTGGCGCTCGCCGCCTTCTCATGCTCCAGAGCCTCATGGATGGACTTAGTGCCAGCCTCGACCGCATCGCGCAGCTCATCGGGGAGCTGCCTGTGGACGAAAGCCTCGGCGGCATTGGCAACAGCCTCGCGAAACCTTGCGCGGTTCGTGGTGCCTTCCTCTCCATGTCCAAACGCCTCGTGGTAGTCGGCCATGCCAGCGCGGATCATCTCGATCAGCTTGGCCTCGCGAATTGGCACTACCTCTTCCTCGTAGTGCAGTTTCACGATCTTCACCGGCTCATCGAACGTCGATGACGTGATCTTGAGCGTAGGAGCGACCAGCTCATCTTCTGCCACCACGCGGGCGCCCCACTCGTACACATCCACCTTGAACGGGTTGACGCCACGCTGCTCCATTTCCTCGACCTTGGCCTGGAACCGCTGGGACAAAGTAGCCAAAATTTCCTCTTGCTTGGCGACGGGCAGCATCACCAAACGACCCATCAGCTTGTTGATGTACGGGTTGTCCTGGGCACGGGCATCCAGAGAGTTTTCGTCTGTTGGCAGATCAATGTCCAGATCGCGAGCGAACCGCGGATTCTCGACAAGCCACTCCAGAGCGATCTCGTCTCCCAGGTCATTGAGCAGATCAAGAGACTCATCCGAGATGTTCGAGTTGTCGCGATTGGAGGTGGTATTGGCAGACAGGCGCCGCAGCTTCGAGTTGTGCATCATCGTCAGCCGTGACTCCGCAGGCAGCGCAGTCTCAAGGCTGCGCATGATCGGATGGCACACCTGATCGCGACGATTCACACGCCCCATCCACTGCAGGTACTCGGCAATGTTCGCGGCCTTCTGAGCAATGATGAATTCGCGCTGCCGAATGTCAGAGTCTGCAAAGCGATTGGTGGCGTGCAATGAGATCCCTGTGGACCCGGCGCGCGTGATCGTGATGCAGTCGTACTGCCCGTTCTGGAAACCCGCCACATTCGCAACCGCGTTGGCCTTCTTGTGCTCGGTGGGCACCCATTGCCCGCCTTCCAAGTCCTGATGCAGCGACACGGTGCGCCCTGACACTTCGGCTGGCTCATACCCCTGCTGACGCAGACGCTGATTGATAACGTCCAGGGCACTGAGCGGCATGTCAGGCAGCTCCCGGATCAGCTCACGCAACGCCTGCGCTTCTTCTTGGTACTCCTCAGACGATGGACGGTGAGTGCTGTACTCGCCATAGCGCTCCTGCACCTTAATCACACCGATGCGATCCAGCATGACCTCCAGCAGATCGCGGAACTGTGGCGGCTTTTCGAGCTTGACCGCCGCCATCCGCGAATCCACCTGTTCCTTGAGCGCATCCAGACGCTCCTGCGCTGCTGCTGCGTCGTCGCCTGGGCGGGCCTTGATGCTTTCGATCTCATCGAGCAGATCGGCCACGTTCGCACGGCGCTGCAACACCTCGCGAAGCAGGCTTTCCCCAGTGTTCTCGACCGCAATCACTGGCTTGCGGCCTTCCTTCAACGCCTGGATCGCGGCATCGGCTGCATCCTCAACCACCAGCGACAGCAGAAACTGGCGATTGAGGCTGTACAGCCGCGAACCAAAATTCATGCTGGACGCCTGCATGCGTGCACCCTGGCGCTCGTTTTCAGGGATGCCTTCGAGCTGCTTTTTGAACCCCGCATTCAGCTCGTTGACTTCCTTGCTCACATCACCAGACAGGTAAGACATGCGGCTCAGGATGCGTGCAACCTTGTCGCTCACGTCGCGGTTGAATTGAGTGCGCTCAGGCGATGGCTCACGCGACGCAAACTCCAGTTTGGACAAGTCCAGCTCGCGACGGATGAACACCCCATCGCGGGCCATGTTGGAGCTGATGGCCTCCATCAAGGCCTCGCCACCGGCTTTCAGCGTCTCAGGCAGGCTTGCCAGATCGACGGACTTGGGGAACATCCGCGAGTAAATGTGGAATGACGCCACCCCCTTGAATGGGGTTGCCGAGGCATAAACCACCGCATCCGTTTCGGACAGGGCGGCGCCGATGGACGCGCTGATGTTGGACTCACCAGCAGCAACATGGGCCTCATCCACCACGAAGGCCGTGCCCTGGCGTGCAATTTCGGCCAAGAAGCCCGCCTTGCGGTTGATCTCCGGCCTGCGCTGGAATTGGCTGTATGTGGCGAGCACAAGATCAGTCCCCTCGGGCAGCACGCCGCCATCGAGCGCCGCCTTGCGGGCGCTTGCCGATGTAGCAGGGTGCAACACATCGGAGCCAGAACCGAACTGCATGATGCCAACACCCTCATTGAAGATGAACGGGCTACGGAACAGATCGTCCGAACCAATGTCCTTGAGGTCACGGAAAATGTCAGTGAAAAGCTCAGGCTTGAGGGTCAAGAACACCGGCACCTTGCCCTCCAGCTTGGCATAGCGCAGCATGGCTGCGCAGAAGCGCCCCTTACCAAAGCCAGTGAAGTCACTGTTCGTGAATGCACGTCCATCGTCCATCTTGCTGATCGCAAGGCCCAGCGCATCCACTTGCTCGGGCGAGAAGTACCCGCCCAAGTCTTCCTTCGCGTACTGCAACTTGCCAGCCACATAGTCATCAATCGGGCCGACCTTCGACTCCAGATCGGCCAGAGCGCCATAAGTAGCTCCGGCAAGGTTGATTGGAACCATGCCAGTCGGGGGCGCCACCTTGGATGCCGATTGATAGGGCGCTTGGTACTCGTTCACCTTGCGCTCTGGCGCGCTCTTCACTGGGGCAGAAGCAGGCGCACCGCCCGCATCCGCCTCGACGGAGGCCATCACCGGCGCCTGGGCGGGCGAATCGCCCTGCAGCTCGAACTCAGGCCGCTCCGGCTCAACCACAGTGACGGCCTCGACCACAGTCGCCGGGTAGGTTTCCACGACGCGCTCGGCCCAATCCCAAGCCTCGGCGTAGGTACGAATCACCGGCAAGCGCTCAGGAATCTCTATGGTCAATGGCACCTCGCGGCGCGCGCCGACTGAGAACAGGCGAACGTTGGCGCCCGCGCCCTGCTTTGCGTACATCCGCCCGTCCAGCTCGACCGCACCCAGCACCTCATAGTGGTCATAGACGTATTCGAGAAACGCCTTGGTGCCGCCACGAAACTCGCCCGGATTTCGCGCGTCATCGCCCCCCAGGATCAACACCGAACGACCCTCTGGCTTGCGGGCTTCCAGGGTCTTGAGGGCAATGTAGTAGTCGGCTCGCCGCACGCGCGGCAGCTTCTCGAAAGAGCGATCCCGCTCCATGGCTCCAAACGGTGGATTCGTTATCGAGTAATCGAAGCCATCTGGCTGCTCCAGCGCCCGCCGATAGTTCAGCTCCACGGCATCGCCGACCACCACCTTCTCGCAGTTGTTAGCCTTGAGCACGCTCGCACGCTTGCTGTCCAGCTCGATAGCAAAGACGCGGCCCCCTTTGTTCACAAGCGTCAGCAGCCCACCGTTACCCGCCGTGGGCTCCACGAACGTCTTGCCCTGAAAGTCCTCATTGCCCACCAAAAGGCGCTGGGCGATGACGCCCATCGGCAGCGGGGTCGAATACTGCTGCAGGGCTATCGACTCGGCAGTCCGCATGCGCGCCACCGGCAGGCCGTTGTAGTAGTCCTCGGCCACGGTGAACGCGAGTTTGTCGATCTTCCGGGAGGGACGGCTATTGAAGGCTCGGTAGCCAGCAGCCTCAACCGCCTCCTGAAAGGCCTTGAGTTGCATGTCAGACACCTCGCCGTTGACGAGGTGGCGCGCATAAGCAGCTCGGGTGGCCCGCTCCATGTCAGACCAGTCTTTGCGGGCACCAGCCCTGATTTCCCCGAAGAACCCCTGAGCGCAATCAGCCAGAGACTCGGCGTCATCGGCGTACAGGAAGGCCCCTGCCCCCAGCTCGCGGCCCGCCTTGGAGTTCGCCGCAACGATTTCAGCATCGCCGTTGTCGTTGGTCCACTGGATCAGTCGCCCCGTGTTCGACTCGTATACAAGGTAGCCATCCTTGTTGCGGCCCAATTGGCGAGACTGCTGCAGCGCAGTCCACAGGTTCTTGCCAATCTTGTCTTTGAAAGCAGCCTGAAATTCGCGAGCAATCTCGTCGCTCTCCTTGATGACCATCGGGCAGTTGGGCAGACCCAACGCAGCAGCCAGTTCGGCACCTTTGATGCGCTGATCGTCACGCGCCAGGAAGTACAGCCCGCGTTCGTAGGCTGGCGAGCCCTGAGTACGAGCAAAGCCCGCCGCAAGCAGCTTGTCGGCATCTGCCTTGTCCTCAACATCCAGCAACAGGATGCGCTGCACCCCGTCGCGTAGCCTTGCCGCACCGACAAAATAGCCATGGGAAGCGAGATCAAACCATTTCTTTGCAGCCAAAGCACTACCCTCAAAATCCACCAAAACAGGGCGCAAACAGCACCCACACAACACCTATACAGCGCCCACACAGCACCAATACGGCACAAACAGAAAACCACCAGGGCACCTGGGCGCCGTGGTGGTTTTCTTGCCGCTCATGGAGCGTTACATGCCTGGGCTGCTCTCGTAAGCGGCCTCTTTTCGGGGGGCCTTGGGGTCTTCCGGCAAGATCGAAGTCAAAGGCATTTGCGCATCAAAGTGCGCCAGGGGACTGACCTGGGGGAAGTGCTCCTGCGGCGATGCGTAGATCGCGTAAGGCAGGCCATCGGGATGCCGCTGGATCGCTGTCACCGTGTTGCCATACCCGCGCTCCACAGTGGTGCGCTCCCCCTCCACTTCCGTGCGCACCAGATACCCGGCGAACTTGGGGTTATCAATGTCCTTGAGGTATGTCTTCGCGCTGTCCAGCCCGAAGTTGATGCGCTCAGCGGCCACGATCTCAACCGTCAGCTCGCCTGCCTTGGCCCCATAGAAGAAATTCGCAGCCTTTTCTGGCGCCATGACGTGGGACACGGGAGGCTCATCATCGTCAAGCATCCCGGCGACGATGGCCCGCGCCAGATCGTTCTGCACGTCCACATTGTCCAGGCCCGCCCGCTTGCCATCGAGCAGCGCCTGTACGCTCGCCTCGCCCGCTACCGGCAGACGAACTGTTTTGCTGTCGCCGTACAACGGGTCTTTCACCGCCGTTTCCTCGCGAGCAGGGAAGACACGCGCGGTCGCGAACTCCGTCCCGCCGTGATAGACACGCATGATGGCGTGGCCGTCACGGGCGTTGCCCAGGTCATCCTTGGTCGCCAGGGCCGACACCAACGCCTCGCGAACGTTGGAGCCATCCACAATGGTGGAGGTCCGCAGATATTCAACGTGTGCTGACGCCTTGCCAGGGGCGCCATCCTTGGGCTGGAAGAGACTGATAGTGCCCAGGCCATGAAGCACCTCGGCCTCGGGCTTTGCCGCCATGGTTTGCGGCCAGTGGGCGCGGTACGTCCTGACGCCATGCTCTGTTTCACCAAGCGGGCGGGCACCATCGAACGCAATCAGCTTGATCTTCGCAGCCGCTTTCTCAGCCAGGGTTTCGCGGCGAAATTCGCCGCTTTCGTAGGACTGGCGCAAGCGGGCCTCATTGGCTTTGGGCATGTCCACCATCCGCTCGTCCACCGTGCTCAGACGAACAGCCAACTTCACATTGGGATCAGTCACGGAGCGCCCGATGGCCCAGTCTTCACCGCCTGTGCCAGGACGCGAAAGCTGGAAACGCTCCACAGCCATGAAGACGCGCTCGTCGTAGACGCGCCGCTGCTGCTGAGCCTGCGGCTTCAAAGCGTCTTTTGCCATGGAAGGGTCGAAGTTGCTCATGCGGTTCTCCAAATAAACGAGGGAAATTACGTTGGCCGAAATATAGCCCGCATGAAATTGTACTGTCAACAACTCGCCATTTTTACCGCGTACAAATTGACAAACATCATAAATGCATCGTCGCGCTTTTTGAAATTTTCGATCAACAAACGCAATGATGCTTCTTTAACATCGCGACTACAAGACAGGACAGCGCGACTGCATCGCCCGGAAAGATAAGCCGCGCACTCAGCCGACAAGGTTTGGAAACTTTATTAACTTGGGGGATTTTCCCACCACCCACCGGGGTGTTTTTCCAATCCCGTCCCAATCCTTACCAGCAGACATTTCGGTATATTTTTGCGTGTTTCGCTTGCGGGGGTTTTGCCCACTTTCCCAATCAGCGCCGAATATCACCAATGGCTCAATTTCATATTTGTCGCACAATGCCCTGGCCTTCGCGATTGCTTGCGCCCTGCCAGCGGCCCTCAATCGTGCTATTCGAGCGCCAACATTCTCATGCAACTCCATCAGCTCACCGAGTGAAAGAGCATCCATATCCTCATCCGTCAACACAGGCACTCCTTTCGCAATCCGCATCAGCGAACAAGCAGAGAATTAACCGGAGAGAACCGATCCCGCATCACCGTCGCATCCGATTTATCAATAAGCGCAGAATCGGGAAGATGGCTTGCTACATCCGCAGCATGCTTTCCCGCAAAGATAATGCGGTTTCCATTGGGAATAGCCGACTCATAGACACCACCAAAAACATGCTGATAGGTTGCTTCCTCATACTTGGCAAACCCAGTTTTCTTATAGGTGTTCGACATAAGAATGCCGTTAGGAGTTAACGCACTCTTCACTTGCGTCAGAAACTCAGCCGTCGCCATGTGCTCGGGTATGTAGTCTTTATCAAATGCGTCAAGCATCACCACATCAAACTTAACACCTTCACGAATTGCCCTCCTAATATGAACTCTTCCGTCTTCCGCGAAGACTCTCAGAAGTTCATTATTAGGTTTGAAATTGAAAAACCGTTCAGCGACATTTATCACCTCCTGATCCAGCTCGACAGCATCGACCATCACATCGGGATACTTCTCACGGATAGCCATGGGAATACTGCCCCCGCCAATGCCGATCACCAAAACTCGCTTGACGTTTGGTACATATTGCAGAGCGTCAAACATCCTCTGCGTATAACCGAATACCAACTTTGTCGCCGCAGCATCCTTCTCCATGCAACTCTGCCTCGCGCTGCGGCGCCCAAAGGTCAGGCACCTGTGTGTAGGCCCGTCGAGGACGATGATGTTGCGGTACATCGACCGCTGCACCCAAATAGGCTTTGTCGCCCCGAAGACTTGCGCCTGGGCGTCCACCATTGCCAGCAGGGCCAGCGCGCCCGCAACCAGGGTTTTAATCATCATTGCGGATACGCAGTTGGTACGACAGACTTGCTGCTACAGCGGCCACAAGCAACGAGATCACAGCAAGCATGGCGATCAGGCGGTATACATCGAAGACCAGCACCAGAAAGAAGCCGGTGCCAATCGTGCCTGCGGCAGAGCCAATGGTGCTCACGAAGTACACCAGCCCAGCCTCGCGACCGCTGCTACCAATGCCGCGCACCAGCAGCCGGATGCAGTACGGGCTCACCATGCCGGAGATGACTGTTGGAATGGCAAAGAGGCACATGCTGGAGATGATGCTGCCCCACCGTGGATCAGGGAAGGCTATTGAAATCGCCTCAAGCAGCGGCTCTGCTTCAATTACTGGCAGTGTCAACAGCGCTTCTGCAGCCAGCAATGCAGCTAACTTCCAGAGTCTGGGTTGCCGGGTGGAAAAAACCCCACCCAGTAAATAACCGAGAGACAAGGCAAGCATATACGTAGTGAGAATCCCTCCCCATACGAATATGCTGGAGCCGAAGTAAGGAGCCAGAAGCCTTGAGCTGAGCAGCTCAACCGAAAGGACAAAGAAGCCACTCCACGCAGCCACGAAAAATGTAGCGAACCGCGCCGCATGCGCCCCCAAATTAATCGCCATATTCAAGATAACTCACGTCTATCAGAAATAAAAAAGGGGCACTTCACAGCGCCCCTCAAGAACACGCCAATTAAGCGCCACAGTTCTTGCAGATCAATTAATAGGGCGTGTCATCCGAATCATCGTATCCACCGCCCGCAGGTGCTTGCGCCCCACCCTCCTGGCCCTTCGGACGGCCATGAAGTCGCAGCTCTGTCGCGATAAGAACAAGTTTGGCATCCATTGCGGGGGTGCCATCACCGTTCGTGCGGGTCTTGCTCTCCCACACGTTCTTATCCAACCGCCCACGCACCGTTATCTCGGCCCCCTTGCCAGAATACTTCTGCAGCCGCTCAATTTGATTGGCCTGAAAGAACGTGATTTCAGCCCACAACGTTTGATCGACCCACTCGCCCGACTGGCGATCCTTGTAGCCATTTTCGATACCCAGATTCACACGCCCAACAGGGTGTTGGCTATCTGGGTTAACGATCTCAACGTCAGTTGCTAAGCGGCCAGTAACTTGAAAACTGTTTTGAATTCGAGACATTGCGACTTCCTTTTGTATCAGTGAGTAGAAACCTGTGTGGGGTAATTCGCCATCAGCCAACGCCCCCAACGCGCAGCCAGTGGCACCAGCTTGCGCCGGTAGATCGTGTTGTATTGAGCTGTGGCCGAGTGGTAGGTGGCGACACGCACCCAGTAGTCGTGATTGCCAGGGGCATCCAGCCGCTGCCGAAGGAACCATGCGGCCAGCTCGGCGTTGTAGCAACCGCGCCATGCTGCATCGGTCTTGCTGACATGCCGGAACACACCCGACTGGGTGTCGAAATGCATGGTGTTGATCTGGAAGTGGCCCAGGTCATCAGTGCCATTCGTGTTGCGAACGAATTGCCCATTCTTGCCACCCTCAACAGACGCCAATGCCAACAGGACGTTCGCCGGAACCCCCTGGCGCATCGCTGCGCGGATCACACAGGGAATGTCCGCAGGGCCGACGCGGTGCTGCGGATCGTTGACGTTGAGCACGGGCATCGCCGCCGCGCTCACGACCGTCAAAGCGCTCGCGCACGCGGTCAGCCCTGCCAGGGCTTTAGCGAAACCACTTCTCATTGTTGAACCACGACTTGAAAGCGCCTTTGACGTAAAGCACACCGTTTTCCACTTGCCATGCCCGGTAGCTTTTTTTGAGAAAGAGCACGAACATGCACAGGGCCAGCGCGGCCCAATTGATCGACAGCAGAAGGCTTGAGCCCTGCAACAGCATCCAGCAAAAGCCCAGGAAAAAGACAACCGCAGCGCCCAGGAATATCCGCGAACTCAGGGTGTGCGACTTCACGACCGATGCACGCTCCTGAGCGCTCAACCCATCAAATACCGAGAGCGACTGCTCTTCACGGATCGCCATGAGGGTCGGGATCACCGTGTCCTTGTCCCGACCTCCCAGAAGCATGAAATCGCACTTGGTGCAGGCCCAGGTATAGGCCATCGCAGTGTTGTCGCCCTCCTGGGCTCCCTGCATCCGCATGACCCCACCGGAGCAATGCGGGCACAGGGGGTTGGTCAATGTGTCATACAGAGCCTTGATGGTCTGGTTGTTCTGGCGCAGGGTATTCACACCCAAGACGCCAGCCGGTATCGTGACAAAGACGTACTTTGCAGCGCCTTTAGCTTTTCCAAAAATGCTCATTTTGACGCCAAACTTTTAGCAATGTTCAAAAAACAGTCGTTGCGCTTATTTGAACAGAAGACCGGGAAGGCATCAATCCTCTTTCAAGGTCTTTTTCATGAGCGCCCCGCAGAAGGCATCCAGCTTCGACAGGCGCTCCTGGGCCTCGTGCACGTCCATCTTGGCGGGCATGGGAGGGTCGATGTATGAGGTCTGCTTGATGATTGCCTTGCGCGTGGCCAACACCTCTTGCTCGGCTTGCCACTTCGCATCCAGGCTCTCGTAGGGCTGGCCCCGGCCCAGCATCTCAATGTCCTTGAGCAACGCCTCATCGCCCACAGAAAGCTCGGCATCGAAGTCGTCCTCTGTCTGGGGTGCATCCACGGCCCCGGCCAGCATCAGGTGTTGACGCAGCAGCGGCAGCGCCCTCTCCTTGAAGGCGTTCGCTTCGCTCTGTGTGAGAACAATGCTCGTGGACACATAGTCGTCACTGAGACTGATCTCGTCATCATCGGCTGCAGATGCAGATCCAGTAGCGGTGGGGAATGCCGCAGGATCGGCGTTCAGAGCCTCACAGACCTCCAGAAGGCGGCTTCGCAGGCTGGACCCACCCTGCGCCGCCCCAGAGGCTCCAGCAGCCGCCTGTGCGTCCTCGGCATCCGATGGGAACTCAGGTGCCTCGTGCGGGAATTCCGGCGTGTCGGGAGTCTCCGGCACCTCGGGCATATCAGCAGGCGCCGATGCAGGAGCTGACACCGGCACCACAGCCACGGCGGGCGCCTTGCTGCCGACTGCGCCGACCAGCTCGTTACCCTTGCGGGACAAGAACCAGTGCATCACCGCAGCAGCCGCGTCGGGACGGCTCAGCCGCGTGGAATCCGGCGTCGCGTAGTTGTGCGCAAACAGGTTCTTCATGGAGGTCAAGATGGGGTCAGCCTCCACGGCCTGGACCAACATGACACCCAGCGATCCGTCGCTCAAGGCACCTTGCAGCAGCTTCACAGCCTTGCGGTTCTGCGGCAGATCGGCTGGCTCCGGCGCCTGGATGGGCAGGAAGTCATTGATGCGCATTTCCTTCGGCGTCTTGCCACCACCCGTGTAGAAGCCCATCCCACGGATAACACGCACACCACCGCTCTGCCCTCCCCGCTCCTTCTTGCCGATGAGGAATGTGAACTCACCGTTTTCCTGCATTGCAAGATCGTCGTAGTCGAGTCGATTGCGACGCTCGATGGTGATGTTGTCCTGCTGGCGAAACACCTCATTCACCGCACCCGACTTGCGCTCGAAGCCCGCCATGCGCGCCTCCTCGGCCTCGCCCGCTGCGCCTTGCACCCGCTTCCACGTCTCACTCTCCTGCCCAGAGGTGATACGGCCAATCGCACGAATGTTGGTGTTTTCCCATGTGGCGTCGGCCTCTTCTGCGGAGGATTTCTTGAGCGAGGAAAAGTCCTGTGCCGCGAAGATCACTGAGAAGCCAAGCGAACGGGCCTGAGCAGGCGCCACAGCGAAGCCGATCACTGCGTAGTAGCCGTACTCGTCAAGGATCGTGTAGAACGGCACAGCGGCGTTGGTGGGCCGGGAATCAATGATCTCTCGGACCAGGCCCTCCACGCGATTGCCCAGGCACCCGGCCATCATCTGCTTGATGGAGCCCACGATCATCTTGCCGAGCATGCGCATGGAGTCTGGCGCCCGCTCCAGCGCGGGCAGCAGCACCACCAGCAGGCGCCGGTTAATCACCACGTCATAGAAATCAACATCGCCCACCTTCGTCTTGAAAATGTGGCCGTAGTTGAAAGTCAGGTCATTGAAAATCCGGGTGAGCTGCATGACGATAAAGCCGTGCTGCTCCAGCGTTTTCGTCTCCTGCTTCTTGATCTTGTTTTTCTGGTATCCAGGCAGCGTCAGCAGATACGAGCGCAACGGTGCACACACCACATCGAACGTCTCACCGTACTTGCCCTTGTGCTCCCACACCAGTTCCTCGATAGCGTTCAGCTCGAAGTATTCGAGGTAGCTTTCCGGCGCCAGATTGATGTACCCCTTGTCGCGCAAGAAAACGAGGGGGCGAGTTAGCGCGGCCACAAAGCTGATTGCTCGGCCCTTCCACATATCACCGCCGCCACCGGAATCGTCCATCAAGGCCACGATCAACTCAATCAACATGCCCGATGAGGTATTCCCCATCATGTTCATGTTGTTCGTCACCTTGTCGTACTGCTTTTCAACGAAGTCGCGGCCAGAGGTGATGAAGTTGATGATGAGCAGGTCATCCTCACGGCCAACACGGCGGGCCAGCTTGAAGATGTTCTTCTGCAGGGCGGGGTCGCCCTTGCCGTCCGTGTAGATGAACCCAGTGTTCTGTACCAGGGCGTTGAAGACGAGGCCCAACAGGTATTCGGTCTTGCCGGAGCCCGTGGTGCCCAGCACAAGCTGGTGAGTCCGCAAGTCACTGTCGCCAGCGTAGATTTGCTCGCGTGTCTCCAGGTCGTTTCCCAGCATCGTGATGCCAGAGCCAAGGCCCTTGCCCTTGAGCGTGGAGCCATCGCGCAGCTTCGACTCAATGGGCATGCGATAGGGGAAATCGAATGCCCGCCCGTCCACGTTGCCGTACATCCGCCAGAACAACCAGAGGATGAGCAGCGCAAACTCCCCTGCGAAGGGAAGAGGCTTGACGATGGCGAATGCCACAGACAGGCCCACCACAATCAACAGGAAGATCGCGCCGCCATCGGGTGACGAAAAGAACTCCGAGATTTTCTGTCCCGCGAGCCGTGTGTCTTTGCGGCGCCTTGTCGCCTTGACCTCGTGCTTACGCGAAGAACCCCTGTACTGAACCATTCGTAACCCCTTCGCCTACAGCAGCATTCAACCCAGCGCGTGCTGAGGTGACTCGAACCATTCCGCCAACAACTCCTTGGCGATCTTCTCGATAACAGAGCTTTCCATCGCTTCGTCCACAAAGTCGGCATCCGCGAACTGCTCCTGCTTGCGACGCTCCACGAGCTTCTTGCACGAGCCAGACGGAAAGCGCTTTGCGAGCAGCTTGCGAGCCGCATCACGAGGCATTGCCTCATAGAGCATCATCCGCAGCTTGCGATCCTCGGCGGTCGTAGAGAGCGCCCACAGCCGCATCGGCCCTGGCGTCAGCGTGAACAACTGCGAGAAGGGCGAACTCTTCGTCTCGAACTTCGCCAGGAAGGTGCCGCCATCGGCATTGGGGCCGTGCACAAAGTTGACCAAGCCCTGCTCTTCGACGGGGGTCAGTCCGATGTTCTCGCGCATCCAACGGCGCGTCTGCTCGGTCCCTGAGTCCATGATGAACTGCGTGGTCGCGATCTTGCAGAGGTCGCCAAAGTCCTCCATGAGCTGGCTTGCCAGCACGATTTCCATGTTCCACTTGCGCGCCTCGCGCCCATCGGTGAGAACCTGCTGCCGCAGGATTGGGTGCCCGCCTGTCTTGTGGAATTCGTCCATGCACAGCACCTTGTTCTCGTCAACGATCTCGTTGACCATCTTGGTGAAGTACGGACGGGCGTAGTTCTCGAAGAATGGCAAGTCTTCACGCGAATACGCCACCTTTTTCATGAACGACTCGCGGGCGATCATGAACATGAGCGAGGTCTGCTTTTGGGCAGCGGCAGAGCCCAGCATCGCCACGTCTTGCAAGTCCAGCGACACAACGCGCGCCGCGCCCAGGTCGAACTTTGTGTAGCTGGCAAACACCGGGAAGTCGCCAACCGCTTCGCGCACGCCCGTGACAAATGTCGGGATCAGCTCGCGCCCGCCTTCCGTCTTGGTGTTGCCGTACTCCGACTTGACCTCTTCGGAGCTGGCAACGGCGGCGAGATCGGACAGCGTGGGAACAGCGTATCGCTGTGCGATTTCCGCCTCGTAATACTGCTCAGCCTTGAAAAAGGCATCCACCAGCTCCCAGTAGCTGGTGGCAGGCATGATCTGAATACCCAGCTTTTGAACGGCCTCATCGAGCAACCGATGATGCCCAGGTCGATAGCGATTCGGCTGGGCCTTCTCCAGTCGATCCGACTTGCGCATGTACGCAAGGTCGATGATTCGACCGACAAACGTGGACATGCCCTCGAAGGCCTTGCCATCCCGCTCAGGAGGGGTGACCAGGGCCGTCATGAAGTTCTTGAGGAACTCACGGCCACGAGGCAATGGCTCACGCTTCGTCAGCGGCGTGTCCATCGTGTTGATGCAATCACGCTCGTTGTTCTGCAGGCGCTTGTACACCGCAAGGTGCCGCATGTTCTCAGGCAGAGCGTCCTGCACCAGATCAATGAATCCAGCCGACGAGATACCAATGTCGATGATGCCCACAAACGGAAGACGCTGGATACCCGGCAACAGGCAGGACTCGAAGTTGTTGGAGTTCATCAGCACCGACTTGCCATAGCCAGGGCGCCCAGCGATCAGCGTGATCCATGTGGTTTGTTCCGATGCAAAGCGCTGGTAGTTGAGCACCTTGCCATCGCGGCTGCGGAAAATGATGGAACCACGCGCAAACGGCGATGCGGGCCGTGTCAGCGGCAAGAGTCCCAGCGCCTCATACAGGGGCGCAGGGCACGCTGGAGCGTAGTGCTTAGGGGTCAGACCCACACAGCACGTCTGAAAGGCATCCATGACGTAGCCTGTGCGCTCCGTGACCGATGACTTACCCCACCCTTCGAGCGCGCGGAGCACCTTGGACTTGCGCAACCGCAGCTCGCGCACACCCTCTGGTGTGTAGTCGGCCCAGGTCATGGCCGCAATCCGCAACTTCACAATCGTCTCGCCATCGCGCTTGCGCTCCTGCAGATCGCGAAGCGCAAGGTTGATATTGCGATTGATCTCAGAGGTGAAGCCCAGCAGGTTTGCGAAAAGCTGCTTGAATCCCGTGCCTTGAAGGCCGTCGCCTTCGATCATCACCGACAGGGTGTAGGGCATGGACCGCGAACGCCCATTTTCCTGAGTATCGGAGCGATTGAGAGCAGAAAACAGGTGATTGAAGAACTTGGGTTCGCGGGGTGGAGCGCTAACGAACAGCGGCGCATAGATGCGCGTTCCAACACGAATGGTGGTCGGATCGGGGATCTGTGGATTCGAGATCGACCCAATGTCCGCAGAGGCTGTCATCACCTGCTCAGCGATGCGCGGATACAAGAACTCGCTGTAGTCCTCGTGCCTCGCGTTGTCCTTCCAGCGGAAAGGAATCTTCTTCCCAGGCAGCGCAGGCTCCCAGCCTGGGCCGCTTATGTCTGGGTACACGCTGGAACGCACTGCACGCAGCGCGTCGGCAGCGTTGAGAATTTCCGCGAAGCAATTGAACTCCGGCGAGCACAGGTCCGTGACCACCTTGGTCACGTAGGCGTTGTGGCGATCTCGCAAGAATGAAATCGGCCGCAACAGGTTCTGCGCATCGCGGGTAGCAGGCCAACCACTTTCTTTGCGGAACGTGTTGACCTGTTCCTGAAAAATCTTGCCTTCGATGGGGTCCAGCAGCGATGGACGGGACCAGAACACCAGATAGCACTCCTCGTCGTACACATAGTCGCCGTAGCGGTCCACCGTCTCATCAATCAAATCGTGGACCGCCAGGGACAAGCGCTTGGCTGTTGCGTGCTGCTGCTCGGCATTGCTCACCAGGGCCTCGCGCCCATCCAAGTCACGGCGAAAGATCGCCTGCAACTGGTGCCCACGGTGGTCCAAGAAGATGCCCAGAGAGCCCGTCACAAGCGAAAGCAACTGCCGAAACTGTTCCTCGCCAAGGATGCCCTTGCTGCCATGAAAGCGCACGATGGTCGCAAAGCTGCCATCGGAGGTGACGAGGCTACGGCCCTCGTCCACCGTCTCAATGTCGCAATAGTCCTGCACGCTCATCTTCACCGACTCCAAGATGGAGACAATCACCGACTCAAATTTTTCCAGCATGACTCACCCTTTCGACAAACTGCTCGATAAAGCCATGAGCCTGCGCGGTGCGCACAGCCTCATCCGACTCCCTGTCCACCAAAATCCCGTCCAGCTCCAGCATTTGCACCACGCTTGCATGCGAGCGCAACACCGCTTCGATCTGGTACAGCCCACTCTTTCCCTGCTCGCCCTGGCTCATGCCGACTCCCTGGCTTCAATGAAACTAGCCATGGGTGGCATCAAGCCCACATCCATCGCAACGTCGAGGATGTGCTTGATGCCACCCTCGGGCACCCGCACAACGACATTGCCCATGCCGTAGGCAATCAGGTTCACGCCCCGGCGTGACTGCATGCGCTGGGCATAGTCGAACATTTGCATGCGGTCGATGGCACGCATCCAGGCCGCACGCGCGGTGAAGCCCGTGATCCGTCCCACTCGCGGCTGCTTGTTCATCAGTGCTGTCCAAACCTGCTCGGCCACAAGACCGAGGCTGTAGGACAGCTCGTCCATTGCCCCTTGTGGCAGCTTCTCCGCATAGCCAGCAAGGCTCTCATAGCCCTGCTCGCAAATCATTGCGGCACGCAGCTCCACATCCGCGTACTGGCGCACAACGCGCCACTCAACATCAGTCAACCACTCGCGAATGGACTTGGAACCGCTGCCCCAGGACAGGGCCTCGGCCATGATCGGCTTCACGTTGGTAATACGGCAGCGCACCATGAATGGCTGCTCCATGTTCTCCAGCTCGGCTTCTGACAGCTTTTGCTTTGCCAACACCCAGCCTGTATCGGGTGGCACCTTATGGGCGAGCATGCGTCGCGCATAGCCCAGGCGATTGCAGCGAAGCGTGGTGCTGCTGGTGGTGCCTCGGCCAAAGCTCACGGGCTGGATCACGGAGACGCTTGGATGCCCCGCAATCGTCTCGAAAGTGGAGTAGTGCACCTCGGGGATGCGGCAACGGTCTAACCCCATGGTGGTCGCATAGTCGTCATTGAGACGGCCATGGCTCTGGATCTTCACATTCAACTCCCGACAGGAGTAAGCCACCACGCGATGCGCAATCAGCGACAACGCCTCCGCTGTGTCCTTGGCCTTGCCGGTATTGCGGCCCAGGCCGAACTCCGTGGCTATCTGCTCAAAGGAAGTTCGCAGCCAACTGTCATTGCGGAAATTGGCATGCATATTCAACTTGGCAGCAAGGAATGCCGAGTAGCCGAGGTTCGTCAGCCAGATCACATCGTTGGGCAGCTCCGAGATACCTTGAATGCGGCGCGCGGGTGTGCCACCTATGGAGGCCCACCCGGCTGTCAGGGAGACGACTGAGCGATCCCCCGACCCCATCACCGAACTGGGGTCAAATACTATGGCTCCAATGCGCATACGACTGGCTCAGACGTGCTGCGGGCGCAGCGTATCGAGCAACGCAGGCCAGTGATTCATGTCCAGATACTGGCTGTGCGTTCGCGTGAGGTAACCGGCAATTTGGCCGTCACGAAACGCGGCTTCCGTTGGAATCACGCGAAGCCCATCGAGCGTTTTGTTGCGCAGCGCAAATGCTGCATCGTCGAGCTTGGACAGGCCCACAGCAATCTCATGGCCGTTGGAGAAGTCAGCTTCAAAAACGCGCTTGAAAATGTCTACAGAACGGCTCTCGAAGATCGCATACAGACCCTTGAGACGCGACTGCACATCCTCGTTACCCACTGCCATTGCGCAGTGGTAGATGCGCATCAGGTTCGTGATCTCAGCTTGGGTCAATTCAGGCACCACTGCCAGAAACATCGCACCGCGCATCGCGGCCAAGCCCAGGTGAAAGCAGAGATGGTCGATATTGCAAATCGTCACGAGGTTCGATTCGCGGTTGTTCGTGTGGTCATCATCAAGGTGATGAACCTCTTGGTTTGCTGTGCTGGCAAACCCGCAGAACCAGCAGCGCCGACCATCGCGGTCGAGCACTTTTTTGCGCACTTCCAGAAACACGGCATCCGCTTCATTGCGGTCATGCTCCGACTGCTCCATGCGCCACTGCTTGCGCTTGACGCTCAACACCGGCAAATTCGCGAACCGCGTCAGGAAGGCCTCGGGCCTCGTAGGCGGTATCAGTTCCATGCTTCCCATATTCGTCCGTGATGCGGTGATTGAGCTGTGGGTGCGGCCCAGTGATAGCACCTGGGCCGCTGGATCGGATTAGCCCGTGACGGTGTTACGCATCATCCACATGATGGTGCCAACACCCGCCATCGCGCCACCGATGAACAGGCCCACGACAGCCGAGAGTGGCTTTTCGCGCTCATCCTTGGACGCTTTCCAGAGGGTGTACAGCGAGATGGCCACGACCACGAAACCACCGATGGCCACGAGCTGGATCAGCAGCGATGCGCCAGTCTGAGCGGCGCCGTCGATGTTGCCCGCAATGTCGTCAAACTTCTTGCCACCAGAAATGTCCTGCGTCAGGTCAGTCTTGCTGATCGCGTGTGCTGGCAGGGCCAGCGTGCCGCTGAAAAATGCGATGACCAACGAGCAGGCGAGATATGCCTTGTAGCGAGCGGTAGCTGCGAGATTGAGGAAAGCTGCTTTCATGAGTGAACTCCGGTTGTAAAAAAGTAAAAATTAGAGAACGAGATCAGAACGGGGTGAACATCGAGATGATGTTGAAACCCAGTGTGTTGTTGACTACATCAGCGAACCATTTGAAGTTCCAGCAGAGCACGCCTCCAAGCGCCCAGCCAGCGGCTGAGCCCAGGTGAGCCTGCTCATTGTTGTAGTAGCGATTGACGGTCATCAGGGCCTTGAACATCGCGATGAAGCCCACGACTTGCATGATCGACAGCAGAGCGATGGTGGCGACGGCCCCCTTGTCCGCCAGCGACCCACCAGCGGTGTAGGCCATGTCCGTTGGCATGATCCGCGACGCCACATAGTCATCCGACACAGTGCGGGACATGATGCCCATCAGGTTGAGGGTGGACAGCGCGCTCAAGAGCGCACCAACCAGCAGAGAGATCAGCGCCGATCCGGTCGAAAAGCGCTGACGGCCAGCAACGTACTTCAGCGCGTTGTCATGAGACACCCCCCACAGCTCGACCAAGGCAGAGCCGACGAGATACAGACCAACCAAGGCTGCGATGCCTTGGATCATCATCAGCAATGCAGGAGCGACTTTGCCTGCATTGACGAGCAAATCGAGTAGATCGGGGAAGCCGGTGCCCATGGTTCAGTGCTCCAGAAATGACGTGCGCAAAACGGCTCTCAGCGTTTGGCCTGAACATCGACAAGCACCTGCCCATTGGGCGATACACGCTTGACGACAAGAGCGCCATCCAGAGGGATCGTCTCGCCCTCGCTCACGCTCCACTCGTCATTGCCATTGCGAATCCAAGCACGATTCCCGACCGATGCCAGAACCTTCGACTCGCCGCCAGTGAGTTGCATCGACTTGTCCCTGGATGCACGACGCTCAGCAGCCGCAAGGCGCTCACTGCGAGTTGGCCGAGCGTCCTGCTCTTCGGGCTTCACCACGTTGATCCGCGTGCCAATACGGGCCTTCTCCAGATTGCCAACGCGGCTGGCAGTCACTTGAATGTTGTTGTCCAGCGTTGCGAGATTCTTGTTCTGCTGGTCAACCGCCGAGGCCGTCTGCGAGAAAGCGGCTTGTGCGCTTTGAGCATTGGCATCGACCTTCTCGCGCAGCGCCTTGACCTCAAGGCGAAGCTGCTCCAACTCGACTGATGCGCCGTTGACTGGTGCATCAAACTGAGCTGGCCTGCTTCTGACCGTCTTCTCAGGCTTGCCCGACGCTGAGATGAGCGCGCCTGCGATCACCATCACGACGACAAACACGGCGGCTGCGATCCCGACCAGTTGGCCGAACGACATTTTTTTGAGATTGATTGCCATGATTTCTCGCTTTGCGTTCAATAGTTGCTGTTCAAAGGACCGCGATACCTGTTGTCATAGCCAGTGCCCTGGTACTGGCTCGGTACAGCACCAGTCCCGCCTGGGGCGTAGCCGTATGGGGTCGTTCCGTAACCAGGATTGAAGGTGCCCTGCCCTGCCTGCGGGAACCCCACGGGCGTTGGGGCATTGACTGCGTTGCCCAGACCACCGGATTGCTGGAGCGCCTGTTGCTGGGCCAACTGTTGGGCCAACTGCTGCGCCGTGAGCTGCTGAGGTTGCTGCTGAGGTTGCTGCTGCTGATGCTGCTCATCGCCGTTTGTTGGCATCACGTCTTCGAGAAAATAGAGCATGAAACCAGTCTCTGCAGGCGTGGAATAGGTGCTCGGTTGATTGAAGCCACGACGACGAATTTCGGCTCCAATCGCTGAACCCATTTCCCCGACCGCAGAGCCAATCACTTGTCTGTCACGCGGCATTTCGTTCGTCGTGACGATGCCGCCAGGGGTCGATACCGTAGTCCCCACGGGCTGCTGATACACACGGCCTGCGCCTTGCAGCAGTGCTGCCGCTGCAAGTGCCGAATAGCGGCTGAGCGTGTGGTGGTCAATCTTCTCAGCCATGCCCAGCTTGGCATCCTGCTCGCGCAACGCCACAGCGCGAATGCGCATAGTGCTGCGCTCGTCCTGGGGAGCCAAAGTAGTGAAGGTGAGCGAGATGTTGTTGTAGCTCTGCTCGATCATGCCGATTAGCTTGGCACCCTTCCATGGACCACTGCGGACCGTAGCCAGGACAGTGCGCCCATCGTCAGTGTTGGCTTCCGAATCGAGGGTAGCGAACATGGTGTTCCCAGCCTTGATCGTTGGCTTGCGATTCGCCGCACGCAGTGAGCTGGCAGCGGCTCCGCTGCTTGCACCACGAGCGGGGGCCACATAGTAGGTGGACTGGGTGTAGGCCCCCAGGTTATTCAGGCTTTCACTGCCCTGTGAGGCAAACATGCCGCCGATCTGCTTCACGATTTCTTGCGAGACAGATTCGACATATTTATCGCGATCACCTTCCGCCTGCTTCTGGTCCGTTTCCAGCTTCGCTGCAGCACGTTGCAGCTCTTGGTCACGGCGTTGCTGCTCCGCTTGCTGTTGCGGCGTCTGCTGCTGTGGCGCTGTGCCCGAAGCCATGGGCTGCGCCTGCATGCTCCGCGCGCTACCGTTGGCCTGGGCACGAGCCGCCTCTTCTTCGGGGGTGGCAAACCCAGCGAACTTGGCCTGCGCACCAGGGGAATCCTGCTTGGAGCTGGCACCGATGTTGTAATCAAAACCGGGCTGGTAGCTCCCCCCCTTGTTTTGCGCTTCCTCCGCTTCGCGCCGTGACTGTTCGGCTCTGCGAGCAGCCTCTTCGGGCGTCACAGCATTGGTCGATACGCGATTTTGTGGCGAAGTGGGCGCATCCACTTGAGCCTTGCTGGTGACCACTGGCGCATTGCGCATATTCGTTGCTGCAAGCACACCAAAAACCACTACGACAACCGCTGTAGCGATCAGCGCAAGTTTGCCAGGGCCAGAGCCAAAAGTCGCGCGTAGGTTGCGCCGCCGCACATCGGCATCAGCCTTGCGCGCAGCGCCAGTTGCTTGAGGATTCACAGAAGGCTCTGGACTGAATCCCAGGTCTTCTGCTACTGCGTCGGGGTTAGTGCCCGTACCGTTGTTGTTTGTGTCGCTCATCTGCTGCTACCTCACTCAAAGAAAGCCGTCTGTGCACGTCCACCGATGGTGAACGTCGCAGCTTTGGGCACACCGACATAGCGGTACACGGACACTCCGCTGGTGCTGCGGGCAGCAGCGAAGTACGCTGGATACTGGGCGTTTGCGCGAGCTTTGACATACAGGTTGCGGTCATAGACCCAGGCCTCGGCGCCATCCAAACCCGTCACCCGCAACCGCTTCGCGCTTGCAGGAGGCACGCCATCAAGGAAGTACGGCATAGCGTTGTCCAGCCCTGGTGCTGCTTGCATAGACACCTCAGCCTCGGCATCAGGATTGCGCCCCGGCACCTTGGCATCGACGCGCATATCGACCTCTGCCTGACCAGTCGTCAGAACAAAAATCACGGGCGTCGATTGGCCGCGCAGCGTAACCGTCACGTTGCCATAGGCTGCGGGGGTGAGCGCTTCGATGCTCAGCACGTTCGTAGGCGCCTCGGCCTGCCCGCCCTGCCCGCCCTGCCCTGCCCCAATGACACGACCATCACTGAAAAGTTGGCGGTTCATGCTGACCTTTTCGATCATCCATGGCTGGCCGCTTACATCCGAAAAAACAAGGCTCGTCTGCTGCCCGCGAGACAAGCGCAACGTGGGAGGCGCGACGCCTGGATCGAGATTCACGAGCAGAGTGCGCGTGACCGGCTTCGCGGGGTTCAAATAGGGCATCGAACGCTGCTGCTGGCGTTCGATGTAAATGGATTTCAAACGCTCAACCTGCTCGGGCGTGAGCTGCATGTTTTCGATCTGGCGAACGGCCCGCTCCACAATGGCCTCAGCAGGTGGATACACCACACTGGGACCATCAGCAGTTGAATTGACGGTTGCCGCTGGCATCACGATAGGGACCGGAGCATTCACCTGCTGCCCCAGCCTGTTCGGTGGAGCAGCTTCGCGAGGCGAGGCTGCAGGTGCGGGTGCGGGTGCGGGTGCAACCGGCGCCGACTCTGCAGATGAGGCTGGCGCCAACACCTGGGGCGCCTGCTGGGGTGCAGGCGCGACTGGACTCTGTTGCGCAGCGGCTGCGCCGTGCAACAGGAGCGCCGCAACAGCCGTTGCGACAGAAGAAAAAGCTGCTTTCATCATCATTCCCTACATGCCTTCAACGTTGACTTGCGATTGGGGACAGCACCAGGGAATCGACAGCGATACCCTTCAAGTTCACTGCACTGGCTTCTTGCTCAAGAATCGTCACATGGGCCAGGAAGTCCTGGCGCGACCGTGGCTGGCTCTCGCCGCCCGAATAGAACTCGATAGCTACAGGCACGATTGCCACCCAGTAGCGCTTGGTGCCGCGACGGCCCTCTTCCTCGATCTGCGGCGTGCGCGTAGCCATCGTGCGAAGGACCAGACGCCCCTTGATGACACGCTCCAGATTGCCGCTTTCTTGGAGCGAGGCGAGGTACTGCTTGCGTCCAGCATCCGTGAAACGCTTCGTGGCCACATCGTTGATCGCGGGCCGGTAATTCACGTAGTCGTAGGTGTAGGCCTCAACCACTGTGTCTTTGGCGTACTCAGTCAGAGCAGCGGGAGTGACGCGCACTTGCGCGTCGCTGCTGACTGCACACAGCGCTCTGTTGTCAGTCGTTGGGATGTAGCGGTACTTAGGAAACAGAAAGAGTGCCGAACTCACTGACACCGCAAAGGTGGCACCCAGTGTGAGCGCCAATCCCCAGACCCTCACATTGCGCTTCTTGAGCGTGATGTTTTCTTGGTGCAGGCGTGCGACTTCGCGCAGCACTGCAGCAGCTTCACCAGGGGTCTGATCGTTGGCAATCTGAGTCAGGATCGCGTCGTCAAGCTGGCGCCCCTCAAGCTGATCCTTGCCGCTTTCCGGTTGTTTGTTCTCAGTTTTTGCCATAGCGAATCTCTCCGGTGCGGCTGTCAAGCACGCAAATGTGATCGGTCGCGTCCCAAAAGATCACGTCCTCATAACTGGTTTCCGTAAGGAGCCAAGCACACGAGCCCATGAGGCCCAAGACCAGCACCACTACAGCCACCTCCCCATAGACGGCAGCGCGGTCGTAAAAGCGATTCAGACGGCGCAATGTGCGCACGTCCGAACTTCCATCACTGACCCCCCAACTCGTCTGGCCCGAAAGCCAATCCCGAACGCTGTGCAGACGCATGAATACCTCTCGTTGGGCCGCATTCTACAAGCCATTTCAAAATCCGCAATCACGCAATTTTGCGATTTCTGCGTATGTTGCTGTTGCAATGCACGCCCTTATGACCTTGCAGACATACCCTTATGCAACATTCTGAAGCATTCCATGCATCAAACATTGGAGGCAGATCAGCAGAGCGCTGCGCGCGTGGTTGCCCACTCTGAAGAGACAGTCAAAGCCTGGATTTCTGCACCCGTCGAAGGCGCCACATAAGCGCCGCATACGCGCCGCGTCTGCGCCGTGTATGGGTCGTATCGGTGCTGTTATGGTGCCGTGTTGGTATACACAAGGTACAGCACTCCCTCTTGGGTGCCGCATGCGTGCCGCTTGAGGGTCAGTTGGGCGCCGCCTGCGTGCCGCCCCCGTGTCGCATACGTGTCACACGATTACAAAATGCGTATCGACGCAATGTTGCGAAATTTAACAATTGCAACTGTGCGTGCAAGTGTGTAGGTGCAAAGCACGGTCGTGCTTTTGAGTCAACTCTTATCTGGCCGGGGGCCTGGGCGGGGCGATGGCTCACTCCACTGCGCAGCGTCCTGGGGCGCCTTTACCTGCGTGTAGCGCACGGCCAGCAGGGACTCCCTCGCGGCGCGCATGCTTCGCCCGGTGTAGCCCGAAAACTTCCGTGCGTAATGCCTGTGCGCCGTTTCCTCGCTTGCATGCCCAAACAAGGCAGCAATCTGACGGCGGTCCTGACCATCAGCTTTTGCATTTGCAACAGCTTGATGGCGCGTCCCGTAAATAGACGGAACACTTCCTTCCCACCCTTTACTTAGAAGCGTTCGGCGTATCGCCCTCTGCAAAGAGTCATAAATCCTTTTGGTCTTATCTCCATAAGACAACCTAGCAATCTCAGGCGTGTACAACTCCTTGATTGCAGCAAGCCACTTTCTGATATAGGAAAGATTTTGGTCTGTCAGACCTTCAAGCATGATTATTCGATGCTCGCCATTGGCCCTTTCAACAGATTGCTTTGCGTTATATACCCGCAAAGCAATACAGGTTTCAATCTCGCCATCTTTACCGATAACAAACTCTCCCAATGGATCTGTCTTTTGATGTTTGATGAGCGCTGCATTCAACCATTCAATTGGCCGCAAACCAACCACGAGATTTGCACGAATAAACAACAGTCCATGCAAGAGATTCAAGTTCCTGTCATCAATTGCAGCCTTAGAAAGAATATCAACTGCTTCATCGGGAAACGCCTTCAAATTTGGACTTGAAGTCATGCCTGATTTTTTTGGTAGTCCGCCTGTGCCTAGAAACTGAATATCTCTGTAGGCAGACTCATAACGGTCAATGACTAAATCACCAGAATCCATAAGCGATTGCGCTTCCGACGCTATCCAAAATAAAGCAGCGGCCTTTTCAAGGCGCGCTGTGGCTCTGGTAATTTGGCTGTTGTCCACGCGATCCGAAAGATCGCGCACCAGCATCTCAGGTGTTAATCTGGAAATTTCGCCGCCAGCCACTCGGCTGGCGGCTTGTCTTATCTTTCTCGAATACAGAACTATGGTATCTGCGGACAGTGATTGACCCACACGTTCCTCAGCTCCAATACGAGAAAGCAGATCAAGTGCCCGCGTGCCTCCTGTTATCGAATTTTCGTACATAGCAATTATTTATTTAGGTCTCAAAAAATAGGCATTTCGCGAATACAGATCATCCAAAGTACCGCAATTCCAAACAGAAGAAGACAGGGCGGCATCAAGCGAAAACCTCCAGTCAGGCACCAGTTCAGCAGACCGTCCAGACCTGGCACAGGGCCTGGCACCAGCTCGCCAAAAGGGCGCAGAACCAAGCGAATCCTGTGACCAGAATGTGTGCTTCGGAACCAGAACACACGCCCCCAGCAGTCCCGGCACGCGGGCTCCGGTAACAGACGGAGGTTCCAGATCATCGGTGTTTCGGTAGCAGAGGCGGAAAAGCATGGTCGCAGATTGGTCGGCTTGGTCACAGATGGGCGTTACTCCGCCAGAAGTTGTATGTATCGCCGCCAAAAGGTGGATGTATCGCAGCAACAACCCCCCCCTCAAAGTGCCCAAAAAGAGGGCCATGCATGCCGATTTCAGCAATTATGCGGATGTATTGCAGCAGGTACAAGGGGCACAGATGGAAGGTCGAAATTTCGCGGCAAAAACACACGGAGTAACGCCCATGTGGGCTCCTGTGACCAGAATCTCATGATGCCTGCGACCAGAGGACTGCCAACAACTGCAGCATGCGTGCCGCAATGGTGCCATATGGGGTAGGGTTAGCGCCGTGTAAGCGCCGCATTCGCGCCGCATACGTGCCGTGTAGGTGCCGCAACAGACCCATCCAAGGCCTCCACGGGGCGCAGAAGGCGCCAGATAGGTGCCGCGTTGGTGCCGTGTACGTGTCAGTAAAGAACCGTTTGCGTGTCGTTTTGGTGCTAGAGAACGCATTTTTGCCCTCGAATTCATGAACTTGGGGATGCTTCTTTTTCCTCGACGGGGTATGATCCCCGCGTGCGAAAGTGCGCTCCAAGCACGCCACAACATCACAGTTTGTCGTTTTATCGTCGTTTCACTTTTTGAAGGAGTCTGCAATGGGATTGAGATTGACTGCATGTGCGAGTCTGGCCGTGGCGTTCACGCTGTTGGGCTGCGCCACACCCCCCGCCCCCATGGACGAGGACTTTGCGTCCAAGCTGATTGCTGAGAAGGCAGCAATCGCAGCCGGTGCTCAGCGCGATTACGCAGCATTGCTCGCAGAGGACTACTCGACCGTTCAAAAGCGTCAGGCAGCTTTTGATACCGACACCATCGACGTTGACTACATCGGCAATCCACGCGAGCTGGTGCAATCGCTCGCTTCTCGTTATGGCATGGCTTTCAACGAGACTGGCCGTCCAGCGGAATTGCGCCCCATTAATATCCGCATGAAAGCAGTTACACCGGACTCTGTTCTCCGCAATATTGGCAATCAAATGCACCTTGCCGCTGATATTGTTCTGAATCGCCCCGGCAAGTCACTCACCATTGAGTACAAGAACCGTGACAGCGAACAAAATCAACCCAAGGGAGGCTAATCGTCATGGCTGCTGATATTCCCATGTCCCTTGAACAACTGCAGGCGCAATATGATCGTCCTGCAATGGTTCGATCCGCAGATGATTCTTCATCCAGTGTCAAGATTGAGGCCCTCAAAGAAGCTGCTTTGGGCATTGGAGTCAAGGGCGGCTTGCGCAAACAACTCGCCCACATTAACGGCGTGATCGAAAAGAAGTCACGCGAGCTGGATACGATCTACGACTTCGGCAACCTGATGATTCGTGATCGTGTAGTACCTGCAGTTATCACGGAAGCCCGTGATCTTTATAACCAAGACGGCGCATACGCCCTGCGGTTGTCAGGCGCTTCCTATAAAATCGACCAGCAGCCACGCTTTTCATCTGTTCCGCCGAACTGGCGTGATTACCTTTGGTTCGGCAACGCCGACAAAGACGATGACGTGTCTTTCGGCAACATGCGCCCCAAAACAGAATATGAACGCCAGCTTTGGCGTGAATACATCGGCAAGGGCTGGCAGCAAGGCATCGACCAAGCGAATGTCATGCTGCAATATGGCATGGACCGTCTGAACCGCGATTTAACTGGAATGATCCGATTCCACACGTTCGTGCTGCAGAACAAAATTACGATGCCCGCTATTGCGACGCAAACCTGGGCATATTCAGCACAGCAAAATGAAACTATTGCTGTTGATGAAACGCTTTTGCGCATCACGACTTTGCCCGAGTTCAATCCCGCCATCGACAAATGGCGGGCTTCGGTCAAGTCCTCCGAAATCGTGCCTCCAATTCCAGCGCAGCCTACACAGTCCATGCGCAGAATTTCGCCCAAGTTCAACCCCGCGCCAGACCCAGCGCAGGCGCCATCCACCGAACGCCGCCCTCAGCTACAGGGCCAGGACGGCGAAGGGCAGGGTGCTGCCGGTGTCTGACATGAGCGAACCCGTGCACAAGCTGCGGGTTGAAGCCGGTGGCTTGCTACCGCGCGCTGAACGACTGACCGACTTCGTGCCCCCACAGCGTTTCATCGTGCCGGAGCACTTGAAGGGCGTCATGCTCGAAGCTCAGGCACACAACGCCAGCGACGTGTACATCCAGCCTGGGCTGCCGATCTGTGCACGGATCAATGGCGACCTCATGGCATTGACCCCCAGCACTCTCGATGAGAGCGAGGTCATGTACATGATTAAGTGGACTAGCAACCGGGACACTGCTGAGACGGACATTCTTTCGGGCGTCCCTGTCAATGCTCGGTACGAGCTTTTCTCGCCCACGGAAAGGGATGCTCGTGGCGCCAAGCTGCGCTACGGCTACCGGGTGAACATTTCCCCGATCCTCAACCCTGGTGGTACGTCTGGCCAGATCGTGCTGCGCTCGATCCCAAACGAGCCAATACCGTTCTACAAAATCGGGTTGCCAGAGACGCTTGTGCGCGATTGCATCCCCGAGAGCGGACTGGTCTACATCGCCGGAGCTACCGGATCAGGCAAGACCACCACTTTCGCGGCCATCATCCGCTACATCCTGGAAAACGACACACCCATCAAGGGTAATCTGTTGACGCATGAAGAACCGATTGAGTTCACATACGACCAAATCAACAGCCAGCATTCAATCATCGTGCAATCTGAGGTGCCACAGCACTTCAAGGATTTCTACGCAGCCAATCGTGAAGCAATGCGCAGAAAGCCAGGACTTGTACTGGTTGGCGAAATGCGTGACGAAGAAACTATTCGTGCCGGTGTGGAGCTTTCTCTTACTGGGCATCCAGTTTTCGCCACGGTGCATGCTACTGACGTGCCATCGGTAATGCGACGACTCATATCCCGATTTCCATCAAACGAGCGCGCAACCGCCATTTACGACATTGTTGATACTGCGCGCATGATAATGGCGCAGCGCCTTGTAAAAGGCATTGACGGGAAATTGATCGCTGTACGTGAATACTTAAAATTCACCGACGAAATCCGCGATGAATTGGCTGAGCTGGACCAGATGGGAAAGATTACCAGCGTAATCGCCAGAATCGTTGAAGAGAAAGGTCACTCCTTCCGCAAGGAAGCCAGCACGCTGCTCGCCGAGGGGCGGATCACCAAAGCCGTCGCTGAAAGCATCTTCCCACCGCAGAAGGAGCAACAGCTAAAGGCGATCCTGGCTAGTCAGGAGTCCTAAGCACCTCGCTCCTATGTGCTACATCGGTGCCGTTTGGGTGCCATATAAGCGCCGCAAAAGTGCTGTATAGGGTTGTTTTAGTGTCGCTTACGTGCCACATAGGCCGCTTGCGTGTTGTATTGGTGTCGTTTTGGTGTCGCTTACGTGCCGTGAGTGCTACACTGCACTCACGATGGCGCGCAACGCCATCTACGTGCCATGAATTGGTCCCTTGGGACTTGTTCATGGGTATTTGTATCGACTCTTGTTGCTGACAAATTGAAGGGGGATTTATGTCAACTGGGCGTTATCACTGGAGCAATGTCTCTGGAGAAGCCAAATTTTTCATAATCAATGCGTCGGCAAGTGTGCCGTGGCTTGCGCTGATTCTTTTTCCACGCTGGACCACGCTCGCAATTGCATTGATATTGACGGCTTTTTTGCTGTACGTGCAATTCAAGAAAATGAATTTCAGGACGTTTCTCAAATCGAAAAAAACGTTTTTCCTGGGTCATGCGATACGTGTTGAGCGGCCTTTCAAGGGGCAATGATGGCAACCAAAAAGAAGGAAACCTCCCAAATGAGCGAAAACAATAGCGATAAGGATCTCTTCGTTGGCGTGGATGATGGTCACTACGCCATCAAAATCGTTCTGGAGACTGGTCAAACGTTCTCGATCCCCTCGCGGGCCGCTGCAGGCAAACACCTGATTTCGCTACGCGATAGCGACGACGGCGTTTTCTACGACACCGAAGAAGGCCGCACCTTCACGGTTAGCGCTCAGCTCCCCAAGTTCGAGGACACGCGCTTTATGGACTACCCAAAGTCCGAGTTGAACCGTGTGCTTGTGCACGACGCACTGCGCCGCGCAGGCCTGGGTGGCCGCAACGTGCGTATCACCACGGGCCTCCCCGTCAGCTATTACTACCTCGCCAACGGCGAGAAGAATCAAGCGCTCATCGACGCGAAAGTTGCCAACCTGGGCAAGCGGGTCAGCTACGGCGATACCCCCCTTGCCAAGATCGTTGCCAACACCGTGACAACCGAAGCGGTTGCCTCGTTTGTGGATCAACTGATGGACCTCGATGGGAACCCCTCCGGTGACTTCCAGAACCTCTCCGAGATGCCTGTGGGCGTCATTGACGTGGGCGGTAAGACAACTGATTGCGCAGTGCTCTTGCCTGGAATGGTCGTTGACCCCAGCCGTTCAGGCTCAAACGATGTGGGCGTGCTGCAGCTCATGGAAAACGTTGGCGCCAAGCTGCTTGCACACCTGCAATTGGACGCTGCGCTCCCTGCCTCGGCCATCGAAAAAGCATTGACCACAGGCACCGTCCGCTTGTATGGCAAAGAGCAGGACGTGAAGAAGATCATTGACGACGAAAAGGAGCGCCTGACCCAGCAGATCATGAGCGCAGTCCGCACGAAGGTCGGCAGCGGCGCTGATCTCGATCATGTGCTCTTCGTCGGTGGTGGGGCACTGGTGCTGAAAGAGCAACTGCTGAAACACTATCCCCATGCTCGGGTGCCAGACGAACCAGTGTTCGCCAACGCCCGTGGCATGCTCAAGTTCGCCAAGCATGTGGTGGGGGCCTAATGGCGAGCGAAGGCAAGTGGGTTAGGGCTTCGACAGCTTTGAACGGCAGCTACGAAGCCGAAAGCGACTTGCAGAGCGATCTCCAGAAGACCGACACATCCAACAGCGGAAAGCTGTTGCGTGCGTTGATCCGGGCGGGCTTCAAGGCCAGCCACAGCAGTCATGGCAGCGCTGCGGCGACTGCCGTGGCACACCCAGGTGGAGGTCAACCGCATGAGCCCTAAACGCCATGGCATGTATCTCTCACCCGAAGACGATCAGCAACTGTTGCAGGAGCTTGAGAGTTGCACGGTGAAGGGTCGGAAGTCGGAGTTGCTCCGCAACTACGCACTGCTCGGCTACAAGCTCGCGCTGGACCTGTGCGAAAAAACGCAGGACCACGCGGCGCTGACGACAGCGCTTGCCGCGCTATTTGGCGCACAGGAATCACAACATGATTTCCGGCAAGCGGCTGAATTTTTGAAGGTCAGAGGCCTGCGGAAAGGGCAGGGCGGCACAACGCAGAACGCTGCACAACCACCAGCTCATGTGCAGGCGGTTGTGACAGCACCTGCGCAGCCGTCAGAGGCGCTGCGCGAGCCATCCCAACCTGACGACAAGGCTGCACCGCCGGTGACGCACGAAGTGCAGCCAGCGGCTACAAAACCGCGCTGGGGCGCTTTGAACTCGCTGGTAGGCGGTGCGACTCAGCCCAAACCAATTACCTCCGAAGAAAAAGGGAGCGACTGATGGCAACTGGCGCGAGCGGCAGCGGCAACGGGCGCAGCGTTGACGATTTCACGATGATCCTGGCCCTCCTTGCAGGGTCGGTCATCGCAATCTTCATTGCTTGGCTCGCGTTTCATACCGAGCTTTCGATGGCGTACACATACGTGCGCCGAGTGGAGTTGTGGTGGCTTGACATGATCGGAGCCACAGGTCTTCCAGGCGCGGCAGCAGTCAGCAAATGGTTTGCCAAGGGCTGCGCTGCAAGCGGCTTGTTGGAGCGCTGCACACGCGATTTCAGCACGATGAGCTGGAGGGAAATTACCAATCTCGCCTTCTACGTGAATGTGATTTTGCTGCCCTTCATCATGCTTTTTGCGTTCAAAATTTTCGCAAACATCCAGTCCAAGCATCCGAACAATCGGTTTTCCAAAACGTTCACCGTGGACAGCTTTGTTCGCGAGAAAAAGCCGCTCTATCGCCACCTGCGCATGTTCGATGCGCTGGACTTGATAGAGGCGCCCCTGGATCACCCCGTCTTGGGCATGTCTCAAACCTCGCGCCAGTTCGTCTATCACCATCGCCTTATCGTGGACAACGGGGAGCCTGGGGACGGCTGGATAGAAGAGGCAGATGGCTCTGTCACCCCTGTGCTGGATAGAGCCAAAGCAGAGCGTGTGCTGCGAGAGCAACTTGGCTCTGTTTGGACCGGGGTTGCAAACCTCACACCAGCAGAAACGCTGTTGCTCGCAATCGCTATCCCGCGCGTAGCCGCCACCGATGGCTCGCTGGACGATGCTGCTTTCAAGGCCTGTCTTGCCGAGTCCAACGAGATGGTCAATTGGTGCTGGGACCAGTTCAAACCACCGCCAAAGGATAGCGCCAAGGCTGACAAAGCTGGTATCGCAACAGACCCACTCGCATGGCTTCAACCTGAGATTGATTTGACGATGCCACGCACCGTCATTGCACGCCATATCGAGAGCAAGCCGATGCAGGCCATCCTGGGCAAGCACGCCTACGTGCGGACGATCCTGTTTGCCATGTTCACCGCCGCGCGCAGCCTGGGCGTGCTGCCGCCCGCAGACATGCGCTGGATGCGCTTCTTTGATCGCACGCTGTGGTACGTGCTGCAGAACTTCGGTCGCCAAGGCGCCTACGTGGAGGGCAGTGCGGTCCACGTCCACTACTTGTACGAGATCAAGTCCAACAACCCATTGATCGAACCGCAACTGGACAAGGCGATTACGGCCCTGGATATGGCCCTGACAGCCTTCCGCTACAGGCCATCGGATCGTGACGCCTACCGGGCTGGGGCACGGTCAATCGCGGAAGCGCTACCACCCGAATTAACCGAGCAAAAAGACCAATCAGAAACGCCTGATGACCGCCAAAACGCCAAGGTTGTCAAAAATTAGTCGTTACGCTTTTCTAAATCGGTGATAGCATCGTGTGAGCTTCAACCGGATGTTGCTCATGGAATTGACACGCAAAAAACTCGCAATTGCCGCCGCTGCGGTGGCCGTCTTGATGGGTGGGGTTTGGCTCGTTGCCAGCCGCACCGCATCCCCACAACTCTCTGCAGATGGCATTGCCGACTTCAAGGCGCCACCTCGCTCACCTGATCTCAGTGGAGACATCCACGACAAGATGGCAGCACTGCAGCCTCCTACCGGAGAGCGGCCAGAGGTCAAGCTCCCACCTGCACCACCATCGCGTGGATTCGACGCTCCCCCGACGCTGCCGACCGTAGGCACACCCACGGCTCAAGCGGTAGGGGCGGGTGCCGCAGAAGCGGCGCAAGCTGCTCAGGCTCTGCAAAACGACCCCGTGATGACTCATCTCGCACGCTACGGCACACCTGTGACCAAGCAGGTTATGCCTGTTGGCGGGCTGACGATGTGGACCCTCATCAGCAAATCCGGCAAGACCGTAAAGCTGTACACCACCGCAGATGGCAAGGCCCTCGTTTCCGGGGTGGTGTGGAATCTGGAGAGCGGCGCCAACGTATCCGAATCCGCTGCACTGCCCATGCCAATGCCCGGAGGCGACCCCAGCTATGCGGCACGCCTGCCCCAAGTTGTGGCGCCTGCCGCGCCCACAAACAACCTTGTGACGGGCAAATACTCAACACCGTCCGCATTCGACGGCAAGGCTCCTAGCCAGATCCCCGAAGCCATCAAGCTCGTTGATGGCTTGGCTGGTTTCAAGGAAGGGAAGGGCGGTCCAGCGGACACGCTCTACATCATCATTGACCCTCGGTGCCCATACTGCCGCAGCGCCTACCTCAAGACGCGCGAGCATGTGGCCAAGGGCATGACCATCAAATGGATTCCCACTGCCGCCTTGGGGCGCCCCGAACAGGGCCTCCCCCTGGCGACGACCATCCTTCGCTCCAAAGACCCTGCGGTGCTGGAGCGCGTACTGGGCAAGCATGAGTCCATCGCGACTGAGCCCGCCCAGGCAGACGTAGCAGCCCTCAATAACAACCTCGATTTCATGTTCGAGGCGTTCAAACAAAACAACGAGCCGAGTCCCGGCGTTCCCGTCGCATTCTTCGTTGATCGGCGCTCTGGCAAGGCTCGCATGATGATGGGCCTGTCCGAGCAGGCTGTGATTGACGACATTCTCGGCAACCCCAAGAAGTAAATCCCATGGCAAAACAATCTCTGCCCGATTTCGCTCCTGAGCTGCGCGTTGTAGCAGCAGGAACCGCAAGCAACCGTCTAGTCGTCGTGTTCGACACGGCCACCGACCTTGACCTCAAACGCTCGCCGCGCGTGGTGATGATCGACACCGAAGGCGTCACGAACATCACCACAGAAGTGACCGATGTGACCACCCAGGAACTGGTGGACCGTGCGCTGTACCAAGGCAAGATCAACCTGCTCACCCAAAAGGGCGAAGCAGAAGCTACTCGATACCTTCTGGCCGAGTTTTCGCTGGAAGTTGAGGGCAACGGCAAGCGCAGCAAGGAAGGGAAGCTCAATTTCCCTCCAGCTCTGGAAGTCGAACAACAGGTTCTCCAGGGCGTGGCCGACGCCTTCACCGAGGCAAGCCTGGAAATGATCTACAGCAGCGGCGCAGGTGCCGCCCCGACCACCGCAGCCTATGAACAGGCTCCCGCTGGCTCTCCTTGGCCCGCCAGACCAGCCCTGGCCTACGCTGGCGGCCCAGCCGCCCCTGCAGGCTCAGCGCGCAACAGCGGCGGCAAAAAGGGCTGGAGCAAAAAAGCAACTTGGTTTGTTGGCCTGCTGGCCTTGCTGCTTTTGGCCGCAACGCTCAAAATCATGCTTTCGTCCTCTGATCCCGTTCAGTCCGCCGTCAACAAGGCGCTTGCAAACGACCCTCGCGCCCGCGACGAACAGATCGAGATCACAAGGAATACCCTCAGAGAAATGGGCCTTGATCCAGGCAAAAACGGCGACCTGGGCTGTCTTGCGGCCCCATAACACCGGATGCTTTCATGGAAGGTAGGGTGCCCAGTCTTCGTGGTGACTTTGCTCTCATCCCCACCCGCCAGCGTCAGGCTTGGCGGGATGCTGCTGCTCGGCATTTGACGAGCATCATGCGTGACCGCGACGACAAACTACTGCCCAAATGGAAGCAAGACGAACAACTTGAGCCAGCGCGACTATTTATTAAGTTGATGCGCGAGCAAGGGGTAGACGACTTGCCTACCATAGCGGCCCATTACACATCAATAGTTGAGCCACGTCCCACGTATGCGCGAACTCAGTAACGTCGAAAACGACCCCGCCGCCCTAAAAGCACTGAGCGAGGAAATAGCGGCTTTTTGCCTCCGAACTCGCTACCTCTTGATCCCGTCACCGGAGCAACTGACCGATGCGGTCATCTTGCTTCGGCGACTGGTTCTGATCTCCCACAAGGTCTTGCCGATCAAGAGCTACTTCAACCTGCTGCGCGATCTGCAGCGAATAGTGCTCACTTCGGCTGTACTCGCACACGAGCACACCAAGAACATGCCGGAGGACACTGACGAGGCCGTACAGGCGAAGCGCAGGGCCTATCAGCAGTACGACGACCAGTACAACGCAACACTGGCCGTCCATCCTGTTGGGGAAGTGGAGGGCGAGCAAATTGCTGCCCTTGTGCGCCATCGCCTTTGCACAGAAGACGTGTTCTGTGCTGCCTGCTCGTTCTTGCAGCTCGAAGTCTCCAAACGCGGCTCCATCTACTACATCCGGGGCGAGTCGCCTGAATTCTCGGAAACGAAGAAGAACCGCGACCCCCTGGTGATGGACAACGAAATCACCCTGAAAACACTGGCGAGCAACCTCGCCCGCCCCGATCTCGAACGCGGGGCGGTCGAGCAGACCCAGATCACATACGGATTCAATCTGATGGCAAAGCTCTACCAGCTTTTCATCAAGATGCCGGTGGTCATCCAGTGGATCAAGGAGGGCGAGCACCTTGCAAACCCTCGCCGCAAGGTGGACGTGCGGGCTCATTTCAACCTCACCCTGCGTGACTACGACACGGTGATGGTCATGGCCCGCCAGATGGGCATGACAGTGCTCAAATCTCGCAAAGAGGCGAGCGCCATCAAATGGACGCTCAACGCGAAGATTGAGGAGCGCGTACTGGCGCATGCTAAATCGACGGGCTACTCGCCGAACAGGGCGCTGAACTCCTTGCTGCACGACCTGTTCATGCTCATTGACGCTCGCAAGCGTGGCAAAGCACTGCAGCCAGCAAAGGCAGAGGCTCCTGCTACCGCAGCGGCCCCTCCTGCGCCTGTGGCCCGACCAGTTCGTGTCAAGGCAAAACGACCTCAACCCCAAAAACCGCAACATGGAGCGCGGAATGGCAAAACAAGAACAAAGCGAAGCCCCTGAGATTTCCGAGGAAGACAAGAAGCGGCTCCAGAAAGCCACCACCTTGTTGACCGCATACACCAACTTCATGCGTTGGGCAGGGAACTTCCGCCGTGACGAGATCAAGCGGCACCCGCGCCACGCATCCGTGGTGATGCTCAGTACGATGCAGTCCAGCCGGTTTGCCTTCGCGGTCGAGGGCAGCTCCTTGCTCCTGGCCGCGCAGCCCTTCGAGATGACTTGGCTATCCGCCATGCCATTCGACTCGGCCTACGTCTCCGACAGGCTCTATCTGTCCACAGATGGCGCGCAGTGCATGGAGGTGAACCTCCCCCCACTCACCATAGGTATTTGGTGCGATCAAAAGGCCAAGCGTGAAGAGATGGCACAGGCCAACTATGTCGTGCCGGTGGAGATGACGGTCCATGAGGGCCAGATCATTGATGTTGGCAGGCCTCAAGGCCTGGGCATCAAGATCAAGCGGGGGGACGTTGTTGCGGCACTCAACGAGGCCACGAAAGAGCGCCAGAACAGCCGCGACATGGCGCGGTACTTTTAATCACGATTTATCGGTTGCAATGAATAAGTCGCTTGGTGCTACGTTGGAAAACGTGCAGGAATCATGGACTCAGACAGAGAGGGCAGCTCATCTGGCATGGGCGAAGCTCACGGCGCAAGACAGCACTGCAGCGGGTCTGATGCATGTGCTGGCCGCACAGATGAGTGAAAATAACGCTGTCATAGCTTCAAGGAAAGATTTAGCACTTTTAATCGGAAAAAGCGATTCAACGGTTAAACGTGCCGTTTCTGTATTAAAAAAAGGCAAATGGATAGAGGTTGTTCAAATCGGTGGAAAAGGCGGTTTAAATTCGTACATCATTAACAAGCGCGCCGCTTGGAATACAAGAACAGCCAACTTAGCAATTTTAGATGCCAATTTAATAACGCCCATTTAAAGCCAAATCACCAGAAAATGAAAGACCAGGTCGCCACCGCTTCAAAATCGCGCTTGCAAACCCAAAAGAATAATGATCGGATCAGACACGATCACAACCCTTTTTTGGTAGAGGCTGCTCGCTCTCCATCGAAGGAAAGCATCAATGGCACCACGCGCATCGACGGCTGCCTGACGAAATCGGTGTCTACCGATGAGGATGACTTTATAAATTTGCATGCAGAACAAATTGGTGTATTTTTTGATTTAAAGAGCGCATCGCGCAAAGTAGTTCGATATTTAATACACAGCCACCAACAAAATAGGGCAAAAAAAAGAATTACATTACATCCAGACTATGCCAATGAGGATGGATTTATCATATCAAAATCAGCTTGGCATGATGGAATAAATGAGATGGTCAAAAAGAACCTCATAGCGCACGCCAAGGCCAGGAATGATTACTATTTAAACCCGGCTATTTTCTTCAGTGAAGATGGTGTACGGTTTGTGGTTGAACTAAGCATTGCCTGAGCTTCGTAAGCGACACTAAAATGCTGAGCCCATGCGATGGCGCCCAGCGCGAGCATCATCGGTTGGTAAGGCCCTACAGCCCGTTTGGGCGCCTACAATATCTTGCAGATCCCTAATTACGTCCCACACTGGGCAATCGGAGCCGAAATGTCGTGTAGTTAGGGGTCTCTTTGTTTCTAGATTGGCTTCTTCTCCCACAGAAGCAGCCCTTCGCTCCCACCATGGGATCGTCGCGGTCCATCATGGATACTCTTGGCGGGAGTGCAGCACTCGCAGGATCTGGATGTATGCCAGCTCAACGCGGTACACGATGATGTAGTTCGGGTGAGCTACGATCTCCCTCGTTCCCAGCACCCGGCCAGGACGGAAAAGGTAGGGGTGCTCAGGCAGGGGCCATGTGCTGGCCCGGATCGCTTCACCAAGGCGCTCTGCAGCCCACGGGTCACGCTCTCCAATGAACTCGATGATCGAGAGCAAATCATCCTCAGCCTGGGCGTTCCAGACGATAGGAAGCATCAAGCGACCTTCAGCCGTCTCGCCTTCAATTCGGCTATGCGCGCATCCATGCGTGCTATCACTTGGTCGTGAGGAATGCTCGGGCGTGGGTCGTCAATTGCAGCTTGCACCTTGGCGCGAAACCAGAGGTCATGGCTGTCCGCCTGATCTTGCGTCTCGAACTCGCTGACGCGAGGGTCTAGGGTCGGTGCGGTGCTCATTCGACTACCTCCAATCGTTGCTGGCCAGCGGCCTCCAGTGTCTCTTGCCCCAAGAGTTTACGGCGGCTGTATTCCTTGAAGGCTACAAAGAGCAGCTTCTTGCATCGGCCTATATCGACGGGCCATCATTCCAAGGATCATTGGACCCCAGGCCGATCTCGTCCATCTGACGAGAAGTACCGGCTCCATTCTTGAGCCATTCCACATCGAGATTCTGCCCCTTTTCGGCGGACTCGATGATGCGTTCGCGCTCTGCCATGGCGACAAAAACGCCATCGAGCGTTTCGTTGCTTGGCGCCTTGTAGTCGGCCAGGAGCGAGTCCACCACCGGGGGAGGGAGCTTGTTCAGCGCTGCCCGCGTCTGCTGGCCATGGGCCGACAGCGCGGACTGCTTGGAAATCAGAATTTCACGTTCTTGCGATGGCAGAACGCTGGATGACATAGCCTGGAAGGACGCTGGAGACATAGACACCTCGCTCACATCGACGGCGAAGGGCCGTCATTTGGTTCGTCGTAGTGCGAATACACCATGTCGGCATATCGCTTCAAATAAATCTGCTCGGCCTGCAGCAGCAGCTCGGCGACCTGGGGCCGGTTGGCCTCCGGCACCGCCAGGGCCGTCTCGCTCTGAAACTGCGCGCGCAGCTCCTGCCGCGCCTTCGCGCCCATGGGGAACTGGTCAATGCCCTGCATGGCAGTCACGAAGCTCTCCTGCAGCGCGTTGATGCCGTCAGCATCATTGCTGCGCAACGCCGGGAGGGAATTCAACGTGGTCAATGCTGCTGCGTAGACGCTGACCATGGAGGAAAGCTCCCGCTCACGGGTTTCGTTGACCCGAGGGGAAACTGTGGCGTGTGTAGCGCGTTCCTTGAGAAACCGGCTCTCGCGAGCTGCCAGGGTGTGAATGCCCGTGCGCACCGACAGCGCTCTACTGTCTTCGCCAAGCATCTCATCAGCCATGGAATCAATCGCATAGCTGTTCTCTGGAGTGGATGCAAGCTGACGCAAAGCGGCAATGCCTATAGCGGCCTCGCTTGCTCTGCGGACGGACAAATTCGACATATAGCCTTCATGTGCTGTCATGATGGTGCCATATCGTCTGAGTAGCTGGAAGACTCGCGCAGGTCTGCTCTGGCCTGCAGCAAATCCCTTGCACGTTTGGCCGCACCGTGCTGGACAAGGTGCATCGTGGGCGACGATGCTATGTCCACCAGCACGCTGTCCGGTGTGTAGGGGTTTTCGACAAAGGCCTCAACAACGCCCAGCGCCTTCGAGGTCTTGTCGAACATTTCCCGAAGCTGCTCCGATGACTGGCACACGGGGACGAGATATGGAGCGAAATCGCTCTCGTAACCCACCATTAAAGCACTAAAAATAGCAGCTTTTTTAGTTGCCAGGCCTGGCTCGTCTACGCGCATGTGCCCTCCAATGCTCGCAGCCACGTTCAACCGCGTTCGCTGGTCATTGCTGCCTGCCAAGGCAGAAAGTGTGTCCAGCGTCGCATCAGGCCGTGCCGCCAGGGCCTGCAAGGTCGATGTGTGGCCGCTGCAGTGCTCAATCAGTGCTGCCTGCACCTCTGGTGCGATGCGCCGCTGCCTCAGTGTCGCCTCAGAGACAATAGGAGCATCGCGGCCTTGCTTCACCAGCTCGGCCTGTTGGGCTGGCGATACACGGTTTATCTCGGCATAGATCAGTTGTGTCGCAAGCGCTTGCGAAGCATCCGCCATGTTGGCAATGTGTCGCTTGAAAGCAACTTGCATCGTTTGACCGACAGCGGTCGCCGCTTCGGTCAGCTTCTCAACGAGGTTTCCTTGGACCTGGGCCAAGTTCAAAACCACGCGAACTGCCAATCGGGCAGGGCGATCTTGATTGAGTTGCCTGCTCAGAAAGTCGTTCTCCGACTCAAAGCGAGCAACTACCGGGAGCTTCTTCATCGTCATAGTGCTCCGTTCGTTAGGCGTTCAACAGGGTCGTCTTTGTGCCCAGCAGGACTGTTTCGCTCATCTCCGGCGGAAACACCACCACCTCGCCAAACCCCTCGACTCTCAACGTAAGCAGCTTTTTGCCTGTGTCCTTCATTTCCCGCGTGATCGCTTCACCGATGGCGCGCATCGCGCTCGCATCAACGTGAGCGGGCAGGGCGGGCACCTCAAGGCGGTAC